>DAOTYZ010000331.1:0-10183 GCA_034434555.1 Candidatus Roseilinea sp. | reverse complement strand
TCTGCGTCACGCGCGTTCAGCGGCTGCAGCCGGCTTGCGAGCGCGGAGGCGCGCCAGCCCGCGGTTCACTGCGGCCAGATAGGCCTTGCCGCTCGCCACTAGGGTATCTGTGTCGGCGCTGCGGCCGCTGAAGATGTATTTGCGCCCCTCTGAGTCGTGCATCTCTACGCGAATGGTGACGTTGGCGATCGCGTCAATGCCCTCGGTCACAGCATGCACGTGAAACTCCACCAGCTTGGCATCTGCGCCGGTGATGCGGTTGATGCAGTTGCACACTGCGTTGACCGGCCCGTTACCCAGCGCGGCGTCCTGATGTAGGTCGCCATCCTCATCTATTAGCCGTACACTGGCCACCGGGGTGTTCCCAGTGCCGGTGGTAACGTGTAGCTCATCAAGCTTGAATAGGTCGTTGCCAAGGCTCTCGAACTGGTCGGTGAGCAGCGCCTCGATGTCGGCATCGCTGACCACTTTCTTCTTATCGCAAAGGACCTTAAAGCGCTCAAAGGCCTTATCCAGCTCCTCGCGGCTCAGCTCGTAGCCCATCTGCCGCAATCGGTCAGCGAAGGCGTGCCGGCCGCTGTGCTTGCCCAGCACCAAGTTGGTGCTGTTCCAGCCGACGGTCTCCGGGCGCATGATCTCGTAGGTCAGCGGGTTCTTCAACATGCCGTCCTGGTGGATGCCGGCCTCGTGCGCGAACGCATTGGCGCCGACGATCGCCTTATTGGGCTGCACCGGTATCGAGGTGAGGCTGCTGACCATCTTGCTGGTGCGCACGAGCTGGGTGGTGTCAATGTTCGTATATAGGTGGCCGAAGAACTGCGGGCGGGTTTTGAGGGCCATCACCACTTCTTCCAGAGCAGTATTGCCAGCGCGTTCGCCGATGCCGTTGATCGTGACCTCCGCCTGACGCGCGCCGGCCATGATGCCGGCCAGCGTATTGGCCGTGGCCAGCCCCAAGTCATTGTGACAGTGCACGCTGACAATCACCTTGCCTTCCTTAATCCCTGGCACGTTCTGGATGATCCCCTCGATCAAGCGGCTGTATTCCTGCGGCGTGCAGTAGCCCACAGTATCGGGGATGTTGAGCGTGGTTGCGCCGGCCTGTACAGCGACCGTGAGCACCTGCCACAGGAACTCCGGATCGCTGCGGCCGGCGTCTTCGGGCGAGAACTCCACGTCGTCGCACAGGCTTTTGGCGTAGGCCACGAACTCGCCGACCTGTTCAATGCAGTCGTTGCGCGAGATTCTCAGTTTGTACTGCAAATGGATGTCGCTGGTGGCCAGAAAGGTGTGGATGCGCGGCCGCTTGGCCCATTGCACAGCGCCCCAAGCGTGGTCAATGTCCTTTTTGGCGCAGCGGGCCAGGCTGGCGATCACTGGCGCGTTCTCCAACTGGCCGACTTCCTGCGCGATGCGGGTCACGGCCTCGAAGTCACCGGGAGAGGCGATTGCGAAGCCGGCTTCGATGATGTCCACCCCCAGCCGTGCGAGCTGGCGAGCGATCTCCAACTTCTCGGCCAGGTTCAGTGTAGCGCCGGGCGATTGTTCGCCATCGCGCAGCGTGGTATCGAAGATCAGGACGCGATTGGGATCGAACATAGGTCGCTCTTCCTCCTAAATGACTGGTGGCGTGCTTTGTATTCCTGAGATGCGATGCGCCCACCGTCGAGCACGAGACGGTGGGTGATGAAGGGCAGGATATCCTCTGCATGGTGGGTGACCAACAACACGCTGGTCTGCGAAGCGAGCTGCTGGAGGATGCCGGCCAGTTCAGCGCGCGCCTGGGCGTCGAGGCCGTCGAAGACCTCATCCAGGATCAACAGGCGCGGCGCGTTCACCAGGGCGCGCGCGATCAGCACCTTGCGCGCCTGGCCGTAGCTCAGCTCCAAGATGCTGCGCCGGGCGAGCGGGAGCAAGCCGAACAAAGCGAGCACCTCGCGCACGCGCTGCTTCTGGGCGCGGCTCAGCGGTTGAAGCCAGCCCACGCTGGCAAAGAAGCCGCTGGCCACAACCTGGGCGGTCGTCAGGTCAGCGCTGTAGCGGGCCTGGAACTCGCAAGAGACATAGCCAATGCGCTGCTTGGCCTCCCAGACGCTTGACGCGCGCTGTCGGTCATCTGGTCGGTCAACGAAGCGCTCGATCCTCCCGCCGTGCGCGGGCCATAGCTCGCCCAGGATCAGCCGCAGCAGGGTGCTCTTGCCGGCGCCGTTGTCGCCGAGGATGGCCCAATGTTCACCAGGGTTGACCCGCCAGGTTACGCCGCGCAAGATCAGCGCGTCGCCGTCGGCGGTGGCCACGTCGGCGTTGACGATGTTGATCAACAATGGAGGCCGCGCCGCGGCCCGCCGAGCGATCGCCGCGTCGTCGAGCGCCTGCCAGGTGGCCGGCCTGGACCTGCGTCGCGCAGAAGCCACGAGGGCTTCGCGCCGGCCCAGCCAGACAATCCGCCCCTCCTTAAGCTCCATGACATGCGTGATCGCAGGGATGATCTCATCGCGGCGATGGGTCGTGATCAGAAGCTGCGTGCCCTGTGCCGCCAGGCGCTGGATTGCTTCGAGCAGCTCGTGGCGGCTGCGGGCGTCCAGCCCAACGCCGACCTCATCCAGGATGAGCACATCGGGATCGCCGACCAGCGCGCGTGCGATCAACACTTTGCGCAGTTGGCCCTGCGACAGCCGGTGCAGCGGCGCATCGGCCAGGGCCTGGATGCCGAGCGCGTCCATGGCCCGCGCAACGCGCATCAGCTCGGATCGGGTGGGCCGACGGGTGACCTGCTCGCCCCCCAGCAGGCCGGTGAACACCACGTCGCGCACTTGCATGGGCTGGGCGTCCCAGCGCGTGTGAAGGCGGAGGTAGCGTTGCTGCTGTTCGGCGCCGACGAGCGCGATGCGCTGCGGGACGCCGATCGGGGAAGCGGTCGGTCGGCCATCGAAGTAGTAGTAGCGGCTGCCGCCGTCCACAGGCGCGGGCCAGATCTCGCCGCGCAGCAAACGAAGAAAGGTGCTCTTGCCCGCGCCATTAGGGCCGAGCACTGCCCAATGCTCGCCCCGCCGCAGCGCCCACGACAGGTCGTGGAGCACGCGCCGGCCGTTGAGCGCGACGTTGACGCGCTCCAGGCGGATCAGCACATCGCCTGCTGCGTGCGGGGCGAGCGTCATTAAGCGCCTCCTTCGCCGGGTTTCACCTCGCGCGGGTTGATCCACGGCATCATGCGGCGGAGCTTCAGGCCGACCTTTTCAATTGGGTGGTTGATGTCGCGCCGGCGGTACTCGTTGAAGCGCCGGCGGCCGGTCTGGTTCTCCTTGATCCACTCGCGCGCGAACTTGCCTGACTGGATGTCGGCCAGGATCTTCTTCATCTCCGCGCGCGTGCGGTCATTGATGATGCGCGGGCCGCTGATGTAATCGCCCCATTCGGCGGTGTCGCTGATGCTGTAGCGCATGAAGTTCAGCCCGCCGCGGTACATCAGGTCCACGATCAACTTCAGCTCGTGTAGGCACTCGAAGTAGGCCATCTCCGGCGCGTAGCCGGCCTCGGTGAGCGTCTCGAAGGCAGCCTTGATGAGGTGCGAGACGCCGCCGCAGAGCACCACCTGCTCGCCGAACAGGTCGGTCTCGGTCTCTTCTTTGAACGTGGTGCGGATGACGCCGGCGCGCGTGCCGCCGATCGCTTTGGCGTAGGCCAGCGCGTTCTTCAGCGCGCGCGTCCCGCCCTGATAGACGGCCACTAAACAGGGAGTGCCGCCGCCGTCTTGGTAGGTGCTGCGCACGGTGTGGCCGGGTGCCTTGGGGGCCACCATGCTCACGTCCACGTACTTCGGCGGCACGATCTGGCCAAAGTGAATGTTGAAGCCGTGGGCGAACATCAGCGTCTTGCCCTTGGTCAGGTGTGGCTCGATGTGTTCTTTGTAAATCTGCGCCGCCGGCACGTCGGGCACCAGCATCATGATGAAGTCACCCGCCTCAGCGGCCTCGCCGACGGTCATCACGCGCAGGCCGGCGTTCTGCGCCTTCTCGCGGCTCTTGCTGGTCTCCGGCAATCCGACCACCACATGCACGCCGCTGTCCTTCAGGTTCAGCGCATGGGCATGGCCCTGGCTGCCGAAGCCGATCACGGCCACCGTCTTGTCGCGAAGGAGTTCGAGATCTGCGTCTTTGTCGTAGTAAACCTTAGCCATGACGTTGATTTTGGACGACGATTGGGAATGCGGATGTTAACCGCGCACCATGGCGATGCGTCCGGTGCGGATCACCTCAAGGATGCCGTAGTCCTGAAGCACGCTGAGCAGGGAATCCACCTTCTGCTCCTCGCCGGTGATCTCGATGATCAGCGAGTCCTTGGCCACGTCCACGACGCGGCTCTGGAACATATCGGCGATCTGCTTGATCTCGCCGCGGTGCTGCGCGTCGCTCACGCGCACCTTGATCAAGGCCAGCTCGCGGGCGACGGTCGGCAGGTTGGTCACGTCCTGCACGTCAATGACGTTGACCAGTTTGTAGAGGTTGCGCTCCACGAGCGCAGCGTTCGTCTTGCTGGCGTCAATCACGATCGTCATGCGCGAGACGGTGGGGTCCTCGGTCGTGCCGACGGCCAGGCTCTCGATGTTGAAGTTGCGGCGGCGCATCAGGCTGGCGACGCGGTTGAGCACGCCAGGCTTGTTCTCCACCAGCGCCACCAGCGTATGGCGGGTCGGGTTCTTCTGAGCCTCCATGCGATCAATCAACATAGAAACCTCCTTAGCTTATACGTAATACGCAATACGGAATACGTATTCCGTGTTGCGTATTCCGTATTGCGTGTTCCGTATTGCGTATTACTGCGCCTTCACTTTCATAAAGTCCATGCCGCCGCCCAGGGCAGCCGGCTGGATCGGCCGGCGGGTCATCTCGTTCAATGATTTGCCGGGCTGGATCATCGGGAAGACGTTGGTCTCCTTCTCCACCACGAACTCGATCAACACCGGGCCTCTGTGCGCGCGCGCATGGCGGATGGCTTGGCGCGCTTCGTTCGGCGTGGTGGCGCGCAGGCCGCAGATGCCATACGCATCCGCCAGCTTCACAAAGTCCGGCGTCCACATCTCGACCGCTGAATAGCGATGATTGTGCATCAGCTCCTGCCACTGCCGCACCATGCCCAGGAAGTTGTTGTTGATGATGGCGATCTTGATGTCCAGCCCTTCCTGGACGATCGTCGCCAATTCGGGGATGCTCATCTGAAAGCCGCCGTCGCCGGCGATGGCCCAGACTTCCTCGTTCGGGCGACCGAACTTGGTGCCAATCGCGGCCGGCACGGCGAAGCCCATCGTGCCCAGCCCGCCGCTGGTGATCAACTGGTTCTTGCGCGTGTGTTGGAAGTACTGGGTCTCCCACATCTGGTGCTGGCCGACGTCGGTGCAGATCGTGCATTGGCCCTGGGTCTCCTCCCAGATCATGCGCATCACCTGTGGCGCGAGCAGCAACTCGTCAGGCAGCTCGTAGCTCAGCACATCGTGGACGCGCGTATCGGCCCGCCATTCCTCGATCTGCTCCAGCCAACTGGGGTAACTGCGCTTCTCGATCAGCGGGATCAGCTCGCGCAGCACATCCTTGACGTTGCCGACGATGCCCACGTCAGCCGGCACGTTCTTGTTGATCTCGGCGGCGTCTATGTCCACATGGATCACGCGCGCGTTCTTGGCATAGGTCTTCAGGTTGCCCGTCACGCGGTCATCGAAGCGCATCCCCAGCGCGATCAGCAGATCGGCGTGAGCGATGGCCTGGTTGACGTAGGCTTCGCCGTGCATGCCCATCATCCGCAGGTTCAGCGGGTGGTCTTCGTTGAGCACGCCAATGCCCAGCAGGGTGGTGGCGACCGGGATGCCGGACTTCTCCACGAACTCGCGCAGCTCGTCGTGCGCGTTGCCGTGCTTGATGCCCTGGCCGGCCAGGATAATCGGCCGGCGGGCATGATCAATTAACTCCTTTGCGCGCCGCAGCAACGCGGGCAAATCCTGCTTGCCTTGGGGCTTAATCGCGCGATAGCCGCGCATCTGGATCTGGGTAATCGGCTCGTAATCCACCGTCTTGAACTGCACGTCCTTACAGATGTCCACCAGCACCGGCCCTGGGCGACCGCTGCGGGCGATGTAAAACGCCTCGGCCAGCACCTGCGGCAGTTCGTTCACGTCCATCACCAGGTAGTTGTGCTTGGTGATCGGCAGCGTCACGCCGGTCACGTCGGTCTCTTGGAAGGCGTCCGAGCCGACCAGATAAGACGCCACCTGGCCGGTGATGGCGACGACGGCGGAGGAATCCATCATCGCGTTGGCCAGGCCGGTCACCAGGTTCGTCGCCCCAGGGCCGGAGGTCGCCATGCATACGCCGACCTTGCCGGTGGCGCGAAAGTAGGCGTCGGCTGCTAGGGCTGCGTTCTCCTCGTGGCGCACCAGGACGTGATGCACGCGATCGCGATAGTCCACCAGCGCGTCATACACCGGCAGGATTGCCCCACCCGGATAACCAAAGACGGTCGTCGTCCCTTGTTGAATAATCGTCTCCCAGACAACTTGCGCACCAGTCAGCTTCATACGGTCTCTCCTCTCGGTTGTTTCTGCCCGCAATAAAAAAGCCCTCCGTTTAGGAGGGCTTCCGGGCTATCTTTGACCTAGGTACGCGCCGCCGCCGACCTAAACGGGCTGGACTCCACGCCGCTAAGGACGAGGAGCAGGCCGCGAATGACGACGACGAGCAACTTACCCATGACTCCTCCGCACTATATCGTTGTTCCGCTGTCTTGTCAACGAGTTACAATGGCGACCTATCTGACAGGTTGCGTGATGAGTCGCCCATCTTCTGCGCCCGCGCGCTCGTCCCAGCTCGCCGATCTCATCCTGGCCCATGTGCTGAACCATGGCCTCGAGCCTGGCGATGTGCTGCCGGCAGAGGGCAAGCTGGCGGCGCACTTCCAGGTCAGCCGGCCGGTGATCCGCGAGGCGATTAAGCAGCTCGAAGGCCGCGGCATCCTCGAGGTGATCAACGGGCGCGGCGCAGTGGTGCGCCCGCTCAGCGAAGTCCAGCTCGTCGCCTACTTCACCCACGCCATCGCCGTCCACCACCTGACCTTTCGCGAGCTGATGGAGGCCCGCCGACCCATCGAGGTCCAGAGCGCGCGCCTGGCCGCGCAGCGCCGCACGCCCGATCAACTTGAGGCGATGCAGGCCATCGTGCAGCGCATGCGCCGCAACATCGGCAACGCCGATGTCTACGTTGACCTCGACCGCGACCTTCACGCGCTGATCGCCGAGGCCTCGGGCAACGTGATCATCATGCACCTGGTGCGCGCTTTTCGCGGTGCGCTCAACGATCTGACCCACGAGATGCTCTACCGCCGGCGCAATCGCCAGCAGCTCGAACGGGTGCACATCTTGCACGATGCGATCGTCACCGAGATCGGCTACCGCAACGCCGAGGCCGCCGGCCGAGCCATGGACGTGCACTTTGGCGAGGCGCTCGCCTTCCTGATCGAGCGGCAGGAGGGGATGCGGCGGTGACAGCTCACCTTCCGCCGAAGTTGGCGATGAAGAAATAACCGCCGCGCCAAGCAGAGACGCCAAAGCCGACCTCAGCGTAATTGGGCGAGAGGATGTTCTTCCAGTGGGGGCCTTGGGTCGCGATCTCTTGCGTGTACCACATGTCAAAAGCCTGCTCGGCGCTGCGCGCCCAGGCCCAGTTCTCGCCGCTGAAGCGGCCCGCATAGCCGGCGCGGGCGATGCGCTGGCTGGCCCGCGAGCCGTCGGAGCCGGTGTGGCTGCCCCAGCCACGCGCAGCGCAATCGTCCGCGTGCGCCTGCGCCGCGGCCTCCAGGATCGGCGAATGCGCGAGGGGCGGCAGCCCGTTGGCCGCCCGCGCCTGGTTATAGAGCGCCAGGAGCTGCGCGCGCAGCGCCCCATGCGCGTCGCCGCTCACTGTTGCGCCGCCGGCCTTTGGGGCATGGACATCAGCCGCCAGGGGAATGAGCACCACTTGCGGTTGCGGCTGGTCGGCGGGCGGGATGGTCAACCGTTGGCCGATGCGCAGCTTGTCAGGGTCAGCAAGCCGATTGGCGCGCGCGAGGGCGTCCACCGGCACGCGAAAGCGCAGGGCGATCGCACCCAGCGTATCGCCGGCCTGGACGACATACGTCCCAGCCGTCGCTTGTGCAGCCGACGCCGGCAGCTTCAGCACCTGGCCAACGCGCAGCATATTCGGATCGGTCAGCCCGTTGAGCGCCTGAAGCGCAGACGCTGACACGTTGAGCTTGAGCGCGATCCCCAACAGGGTATCGCCCGGCTGCACGACGTATTCGCCGGCCTTGCTGGTTGCGCGGGCAGTGCCGACCATCCCGCAGATCATCAGCCCCACCAGCACAGCGCGGCGCACAAACGTGACAAACATAGGCCGTGGAGTATAGCAACCCACCCAGCGGAGTACATTTCCTATGCCATGCACAACTTATGGGACGACGAAGAGGCCGCAAAACACCAAGGCGATCTCGCCCAGCGGGTATATAGCGCACGGCTGCTGGGCCGCGAGCCGGCCCTGGTGCTTCACGGCGGGGGCAACGTATCGGTGAAGGTGCGCGAACGCAACGTCTTTGGCGAAGCGGAGGACATCCTCTACGTCAAAGGCAGCGGCTGGGACCTGGCGACCATCGAGGTCAGGGGATTTACGCCGCTGCGGTTACAGCCCACGGCGCGGCTGGCGAGCTTGCCTCACCTGGCAGATACCGAGATGATGCGCTTGTTGCGCAGCTTTGCCACAGCGCCCGACGCGCCGGCGCCCTCGGTCGAGTCCATCCTCCATGCCATCCTGCCTTTCAAGTTCGTGGATCACACCCATGCCGATGCGTTGCTGGCGATCACCAACACGCCGGACGGCGCGCAGCGGGCCGCCGACCTCTACGGGGATCGGGCGTTGATTGTGCCGTATGTCATGCCTGGGTTTGCCCTGGCCAAGGCCTGCGCCGAGCAGTTAGCAGCCTGTCCCGATCCAAAGCGCCTGTCCTGCATCGTGCTGATGGGCCACGGCCTATTTACCTTCGGCGACACGGCCAAGGAGGCCTACAGCCAAATGATCGCGCTGGTGACGCAGGCCGAGGAGTACATCCAGCGACACGGCGTCTGGCAGGTTGCTTTCCCACCGGCTGACCCGCCGGCGCAGCCGGTACGCGAGGTGCTGGCCGGGCTGCGTCGCGCGGTATCCGAGGCGGCCGGCGCGCCGATGATCATGATCACCCACCATGACGACAAGTCGCTGGGCTTCGCCCGCCGCCCCGACGTGGCCGAGATCGCCCGGCGCGGGCCAGCCACACCCGACCACATCATCCGCACCAAGCGCCTGCCGCTGATTGGTCGCGACGTGGCCGGCTATTGCGATGAGTATCGCGCCTACTTCGAGCAGCACCGCGGCCTGATCGATGCGCCGCTCACCATGCTCGACCCCGCCCCGCGCGTGATCCTCGACGCGGAGTTGGGGATGCTCACCAGCGGCCGCAGCGTGAAGGACGCCCAGATCGCTGCGGACATCTACAAGCAGACGATTGACGTCATCCTACGTGCTGAGTCACTCGGCGGCTGGCGCGCCCTGCCGGCTGCCGACCTTTTCCGCGTCGAGTACTGGGACCTGGAGCAGGCCAAGCTGAAGAAGCCGCCCGCCGGCGAAGTCTTCCTCGGCGAGGTGGCGTTGGTCACCGGCGCGGCGTCGGGCATCGGCAAGGCGTGCGCGCAGTCGCTGCTTCGGCGCGGCGCAGCCGTGGTCGGCCTGGACATCAACCCGGCCATTGAGGGGGTGTTCGACGCGCCGGCCTACCTCGGCTTGGTCGCCGACGTGACCGACGAAGCTGCCCTTCAGGCGGCGCTGGAGCGAGCAGTGCGCGCCTTCGGCGGGCTGGACATCGTGATCGCCAACGCCGGCATCTTCCCACCCAGTCAACCGATCGCCAGGCTAGATATGCCTGCGTGGGCGCGCGTCATGCGCATTAATCTAGATGCCAACCTGGCGCTGTTGCGCGAGGCGCATCCGCTCCTCAAGCAGGCGCCGCGCGGCGGGCGGGTGGTCATCATCGGCTCGAAGAACGTGCCGGCGCCGGGCCCTGGCGTGGCGGCCTATTCCGCGTCCAAGGCTGCCCTCACCCAACTCGCGCGGGTGGCCGCGCTGGAGTGGGGCGC
>DAOTYZ010000330.1:0-3176 GCA_034434555.1 Candidatus Roseilinea sp. | reverse complement strand
CGTGCGCCGTCGGGCCAACATCGCGATCGGCGCAAGGAAGCGCGCCGAACAGCCGGCCCAACACTGACCTCTCTATAATCTCGAGGCGAACGATGGACTACCGGATCGAGCGCGATTCGCTGGGCGAGGTGCGCGTGCCGGCCCACGCTTACTATGGCGCGCAGACCCAGCGCGCCGTCAATAATTTCCCCGTCAGCGGCCGGCGGCCATATCCTGCCTTCGTTTGGAGCATGGCCGCCATCAAGCGCGCCGCTGCTGAGGTCAACCGCGACCTAGGGTTGCTCGAACCGCGCCTGGCCGAGGCCATCATCCAGGCCGCTGAGGAGGTGATGGCTGGCAAGTTAATGGACCACTTCGTAGTGGACCCGTTCCAGGCCGGCGCGGGCACCAGCCACAACATGAACATCAACGAGGTGATCGCCAACCGCGCCAGCGAACTGCTGGGCGTGCCGTTGAACAGCAGCGAGAAGAAGCCGGTCAGCCCCAACGACCACGTGAACATGGCCCAATCCACCAACGACACCGTCCCCACCGCTATTCGACTGGGCGTCCTGTGGCGGTTGCCGGAGCTTCAGGCCGCCATACAAGGGTTGATTGACGCGCTGTGGGCCAAGGCCAGGGAGTTCGACCCGATTGTGAAGTCCGGCCGCACCCACCTGCAAGACGCCGTGCCAATCCGGTTGGGCCAGGAATTCAGCGGCTACGCGCGCGCGGTGGAGCGCGACCTGGAGCGCATCAACCGCGCGGCGGACATGCTGCGGCGCATGCCAATCGGCGGGACAGCGGTGGGCACAGGGTTGAACGCGCATCCCGAATACCACCGGCGCATGGTGCAGGTGCTCTCCCGCCTGCTCGGCCAGCCGCTCTACGAGAGCGATAACCTGTTTGAAGGGATGCAGAGCATGGCCGATCCAGCCGACTTCAGCGCCAGCCTGCGCACGCTGGCGATCACTCTCACTCGGATCGCCAACGACCTGCGCCTGCTCAGCTCCGGCCCCACGACCGGGCTGGACGAGATCCGCCTGCCGGCGGTGCAACCCGGCTCATCCATCATGCCCGGCAAGGTCAATCCGGTGCTGGCCGAGATGCTGAACATGGCGATGTTCCACGTTCAGGGCTGCGACCACACCGTGGCGCTGGCAGCCCAGGCCGGCCAGCTCGAGCTGAACGTGATGATGCCGATCATCGCCCACAACCTGAACGAGATGATGCAGGTGGCAATCGGCGCGATCAACGCCTTCACCAAGTTCTGCGTCGTGGGCATCGTCGCCCAGCCGGAGAAGGCCAGCGGCTGGCTGGCCCGCAACGCCATCGTGGTCACCGCGCTGAACCCGATCATCGGCTACCTGGCCGGCGCGGAGCTGGTGAAGGAAGCGATGAAGCGCAACATCACCATCCGCGAAGTGGCCGCCGAGCGCATCGCCAACGGAACGCTCACCAAGAAGGACGGCTCGCCGCTGACGCTGGAAGAAGTGGACACCGTGTTGGCCGACCTGCGCAAGCTGACCGAAGGCGGCCTAGGCGGGCCAGCCGGCGGCGGCTAGCAAGCCAGCCATGTCATCCGCTCCCCCGCCCCCGCCCCCCGAGCCAGACGACTGGCAGCCGGCCAACGACCTGCGCGGCGAATGGGAGGACGACGCGGCCAGCCGCCCGCGCAGCGGCAACCGCCTGGCCGAGGCATTGCGCGCCTCGTTCGGGCCGCTGTGGAACGACCCGCGCAGCCGGCCCTTGCTGCTGGTCAGTGGGTTTGCCCTGTTGGGCATTTGCGCGCTCTCGTGTTTTGTCTTGCTCTTGGCCCTATTTGCCGAGCGCGAGCTGGCACCCCGCCCCGCGCCACCGACGCCCAGCGTGCCCGCTGCGCCCACGCCACAAGCCACGGCCGAGCTGTTCGTCGTCCGCGTGAACGAGACGCCGCTGCCGGCGCCGCTCCCCAGCCGGCTGATCATCGGCAACGCCGCCTACAGGATCGTCCCCATCACGGTGCGCGACGAGCAATGGCAATATGACCCGAACGCCCAGCAGACGGCGCACTGGGTGCCCGGCACGTTGGTCAACGTCGTGCTCGGTTTGCACGCTTCTGACGAGAATCGCCAGCTCCTCGCGGCGCTGCGGCCAGGTGACCTCATCGTGCTGGAGACCGACCTGGGGCCGCAGCGCTATCGCGTGATCGAGCAGCGCACCATCCAGGACACCGAGGTCGCTTCGCTGCTGGCGCAAGACGCGCCTCGCCTGAGCCTGGTGCTGCTGGGCGAAGGCGGCAACCAGCGCCAGGTGGTGATCGCCGGCTTCGCCGACGAGAGCACGCCCAACCAGCTCTCGGCGGTGGGCACGCCGATCAACCTGGGCGAGGTGCGCGTGAAGGTGCTGGGACATCGCCTGCTGCCGGGCGCATCGGTCGGCCTCCCCGCCGAGCGCGCCTATCTACAGGTGGACTTCGAGGTCACCAACATCGTCACCCGCATCCTCGACGCCGCTCAATTCTTCAGCGCGCTGGCCGACGCCGGCAACACTGCCTATCCGCTCTCGGCCGACGCCTCACGCGCAGCCGGCGGGCGCGGCTTCACTCAGGGCGCGCTCCAGCCGGAGCAGACCATCGTCGCCACCGCCGGCTTTGAAATCCCGGCCAGCCTGCCCGGCCCCGCCTTGGAGTGGCGCTTTGCGATAGATAAAGAGACGCCCTACGTCGCCCGCGTGGCGATCCCGCACCAGCCGTTGGTCGCCGAGCCGACGCCCGCCCCCACGCGCCCGCCGCTGGCCGAGGTGACGATCGTGAACGCCCAGATCTCGCCGGAGGGCAACGAGCTGCGCGTGGTCGGCAGCGTGCGCAACCTCACCAGCCAGTTCCTCTCCGCCTCGCTCAGCGACACGTCGCTCAGCGGACCCGGCGGGCAGCTCTACCCGCTCAACAGCAGCCTGCCGGCCTTTCCCTGGTCGATCACGCCGGGCGAAGCGATGGTCTTCCAGCTCTCGTTCGCCCGCCCGCAATCGGCAGGTCCCTTTACGTTCACCTTGTTCGATCAAAGCTTCCGCATCTGTGAGCCGGGTCAGCCATGCGAATGAAGCTCAATCTGCTCCTCATCCTGGTGATTGCATTCGGGATATTTAGCGCGCCGGCAGCGGGCCGCGCCAATAGCCTGACGCCGCGCGCCTTTCTCCCGATCGTGGCCAGCGGCCCG
>DAOTYZ010000329.1:0-9928 GCA_034434555.1 Candidatus Roseilinea sp. | reverse complement strand
GAGCCGGCGATTGTCCTGCCGCGCTTTCCACCCAAGCGCGAGTAGATCAACCCCCGAACGGTTCACCCACAAGCCGGCTGCATTCGGCGCGGCTTGACCTTGGAGGCTATCTCATCCAGAGTTTTGATGGGTGCATCAGCACTTTTGGGCGAGCAGAGCATTGTCGTCCCTGCGCACAAAACGCAGCCGATGCGTGGGTGCATCACCAACAAGGGCAGCCTTCGACGAGCTGAGCGGATAGCTACCAACCGCGAACGCGCTCGGCGCGGCATTCAGCCGCCGCCCAGGTAGGCATCGCGCACCTCTGGGTTGTCCCGCAGCGCCTCCGCCAGACCTTCGAGGACGATCCGCCCATTCTGCAGCACGTAAGCGCGGTGCGCGATCTGCAGCGCCAGGTTGGCGTTCTGCTCCACCATGAACACCGTCACCCCTTGTTGGTTGATCTGCTGGATCAACGCCAGCACGCGGTCCACGAACAACGGCGAGAGGCCCATGGTTGGCTCGTCCATGCACAGCAGCTTGGGCCGGCCCATCAGCGCGCGGGCCATCGCCAACATCTGCTGCTCGCCGCCACTCAGTACCCCGCCGCGCTGGTTTAACCGTTGGCGCAGGCGGGGGAATAGCGTCAACATCCGCTCGTAGTCACGCTCCACCTCGGCGCGGTCGCGCCGGCTGTATGCGCCCATCAACAGGTTCTCGCGCACGGTCATCTCTGGGAAGATCCGGCGCGACTCCGGCACCGAGCCAATCCCCAACCGAATGATCTGAGGCGTGGGCAAGCCGAGGATCGCCCGCCCGTCGAAGGTCACCCGGCCGGCTCGCGGCCGCACCAGCCCCAAGATCACTTTCATGGTTGTGGATTTGCCGCTGGCATTGCCGCCCAACAAGCAGACGATCTCACCGCGCTTCACTTGCAAGCTCACCCCAAAGTGGACCTGCAGCGGCCCGTAGAAGGTGTCTATCCCTTCCAGAGCCAATAGCGTTTCGCAATTTGCGTCAGTTGTCATCCTGCACCAGATTGAATTGAGCGTGGCCCAGATAGGCTTCGATCACGCGCGGGTCATTGCGCACCTCTTCCGGCCGGCCCTCGGCGATCTTGCGCCCATCGTCCATCACCACCACACAATCGGAGAGCTGCATCACCAGCGAAAGCTTGTGCTCGATTAATAGGATGGTTAAGCCGTCCCGTTTAAGCGTTTGGATGAAGGCCAGCAGTTCGGCGGTCTCGGTGGGGTTCATGCCGGCGGTGGGTTCATCCAGCAGCAGCAGGCGCGGGCGCAAAGCCAAGGCGCGGGCGATCTCAGTGCGCCGGCGGTTGGCGTAGGAGAGGGTGTAAGCCGGCCGGTCGGCCCGCGGCAACAGGCGCTCGCCGAACAGCCCCAGCACCTCCTGCGCTTCTGCTCGCAGCCGGTGCTGTTCCATGCGCCAGGCAGGCGGCTGGATCAGCGCCAGCAGCAGCTCGGCCAGCGTGCCAAGCAATGGTGTGCGCTGGTGGCCGGCGCGCTGGCGGGTGTGCGCGCCGATGAGCACGTTCTCCCGCACGCTCAAGTTACCGAAGGCCCGCCCGTGCTGAAAGGTGCGAGCCAGGCCACGCGCAGCCAGCGCCTCCGGCGGCAGGCCGGTGACCCGCTCGCCATCCAGCCAGACCTCGCCGGCATCGGGACGATCCAGCCCACTGATCAGATTAAATAAGGTGGTCTTGCCGGCCCCGTTCGGCCCGATCACGCTCACCGTCTGGCCTGGGTAGATGGTCAGGTCCACGTTGTCCACGGCCACCACGCCGCCGAACTCGCGGCGTAGCCCGCGCACCTGGAGCAGCGGCTGGTTGTTCATGCATCGCTATTATCGCTGGGGGTCGCTTGCCAGGGGCGCATTCACGGCGAGTGGCAGTGCCCCTTCTGATTCCCCCGCAACACCTGTTGATGGCGGGGCCATCATTTGGCCTGGGGGAAACAGCGGCGCAGTCGCTGTTTCCCAGGACGCGAGGAAACGCGGGTGTGTTCACCCACAGATGCAAAGCTATCTCCAGCGATGTGTTGCCACGTCCCCCACGCTACACTCTGAACCGTACCCCATGGTAGGTCTGCTACAATCGTTGCTGTAATGATCCTGCGCGTTCGTCGTGCGCCCACTGCCGGCTGTGTGTCGGGTGGGCCGCCCTCAGCGTGAAGAGCGCCAAGCAATCTGCGCTGTAGCCCCTGACACACACGTGGTGTTGGGGGCTTTTGTTTTTGTCAACCATGATCATCAACGTGGGCATCTTCGGGGCAACTGGCTACACCGGTGTCGAGCTGGTCAAGCTGCTGGGCCGGCATTCTCACGCACGCATTGCCTTCGCCCATTCAGAGAGCCACGCCGGTGCGCAGTTGAGCGAGGTCTTGGCTTGTCCCTTCAATATCCCTCTCGTCAGCGCGGAGGATGCGCCGCTGCATAAGGCAGATGTCGTGTTTAGCTGCCTGCCCCACGGCGCCAGCGCTGCGCTGTGCAAGCGCGCCCTCGACGCCGGCCGGCGGGTGATAGACCTCTCGGCAGATTTTCGGCTGCGCGACGCAGCAACTTATGCCCACTGGTATGGCCACCCGCATCCTTATCCCGACCTGTTGCCGCTCGCTGTCTATGGCCTGCCGGAAGTCCATCGGCGTGAGATCGCCCAAGCGCAACTGGTCGCAAACCCCGGCTGCTACCCCACCAGCATCATCCTGGGCCTATTGCCGTTGATCGAAGCAGGCGCGCTCGCCGACCCACTCGTGATCGCCGACAGCAAAAGCGGGGTGAGCGGCGCCGGCCGCAAGCCTTCTTTGACCACCCACTTCGTCGAGGTCAACGAATCGCTGGCGCCCTATAGCATCGGTCGCGCGCATCGCCACCTGCCGGAGATCGAACAGATGCTCAACGCACTCCGACCAGGCGTCTCTCCCGAACCGATCCGCCTTATCTTCTCGCCGCATCTATTGCCCATCTCGCGCGGCATCCTAAGCATGATTTACCTTAGGATCAACGCGCTGCGCGAAGACGTGCTCACCCTGTTCAATCGTCGCTACGCAGACGAGCCGTTCGTGCGCATCCTGCCCGCTGGTCAAATCGCGACGATCGCTCACGCTGCACACACCAACTACGCTGTGATCTCGGTCCATCCTGTAGCCGATCTGCCCGATCGCGTCCAGATCGTTTGCTGCATTGATAACCTGGTGAAGGGCGCAAGCGGACAAGCCATCCAGAATATGAACGTGATGTTCGGCCTGGACGAGACGGAGGGGTTACGGTGATGAGTGACCTTCAAGTGATTAAGGTCGGCGGCAACGAGCTGGATGATTCGAGCTTCCTGGCGCAGCTCGTCGCTACCTTGGCCGGCCTGGCCCAGCGCGGGACAAAACTCGTCCTCGTCCACGGCGGCGGCAAGGCGCTGACTGCGCTATTGAGCGCCTTACAGATCGAGACTCGCTTTCAGGATGGGCTGCGGGTGACCGACGCGCGGACGCGCGATGCCGCGCTCATGGCGCTGAGCGGCCTGACCAACAAACAATTGGTGACCGCCCTGACAATGCACGGTGTGGATGCCATCGGCTTGAGCGGTCTAGATGCCGGTTTAATCCGCGCCGAACGTTTAAACCCGACGCTGGGCTTCGTCGGTAGGCCAACCCACGTACGGGCTGAGCTGCTGCGCGCTTGTCTGGCTCAGGGCTGGCTGCCGGTGATCGCGCCGATGTCGCTGGGCGAGGATGGCGAGATTTACAACGTCAACGCCGACCACATCGCCGGCGCAGTTGCCGCTGCGATGAACGCGGCCCTGCTCACCTTCGTCACCAACGTGCCCGGCGTGCTGGATCGCGGCGGGGAGCTTCTGTCCGAACTTTCTGCCGCCCAAGCCGAGGCGCTGATCGCCGATGGCACGATCTCCGGCGGGATGATCCCCAAGGTGCGCACCGCGCTGGAGGCGCTCAGCGCCGGCGTGGGCCGCGTGCGCATCACGAACCTGGAAGGCATCGCCAATCATGCCGGCACGATATTCGCCCGATGAACGCCGAGATGCGCACGCTGGTCGAGATCGTCCTGCGCGACTTCCCTTCAGCGCAGGCCATCTATCTGCTCGGCAGCTATGCACGAGGTGAACAACATACACAGAGCGACATAGACCTGGCGGTGCTGTTGCCGGTGGACATCGCGCTGGCGCTCGCCAAACAGGCGCGCAGAGACGTTGACTTGGTCAACCTGCGGCTCGTCTCCACCGTCTTTCAGAACGAGATCATCCATACAGGCGTGTTGCTCTACTGCAGCGACGAGCCGGCGCGCCAGGAGTTTGAGATGTTGGCCCTGTCGGCATACATTAAGCTGAGCGAGGAGAGCGCGCGGATATCCTGCGGGCATTCCTTCGGACCAGACAGGCCTACGACGTATCGCGATGAACAACGTCGTCATTAACAAGGTGCAGAGCATTCAGCGCTGTGTGAAGCGCGCCCGCGAGGAGTATAGTCAGAAGGAGTCGGCTAATAAAAAACACGCCTAGGTGAGCGAGTAATGTTATGTCTAGGATTCTGAGATCCCTTCCGGTTGGCGAGAAGATCGGCATCGCGTTCAGCGGTGGGCTGGACACCAGCGCAGCCGTCACCTGGATGCGCGAGCACGGTGGCATTCCTTATGCCTACACGGCCAACCTCGGCCAGCCCGACGAACCGAACTACGACGAGATCCCCCAGCGCGCGCTCAGACACGGCGCTGAGAAGGCCGTGTTGGTGGATTGTCGCCGGCAACTGGTGGAGGAAGGGCTGATCGCGCTTCAGTGCGGCGCCTTCCACATCAGCACCGCCGGTAAGTTCTACTTCAACACCACACCGCTGGGCCGCGCCGTGACCGGCACGATGCTGGTCAACGCAATGAAGGAAGACGGCGTGAACATCTGGGGCGATGGGAGCACCTACAAAGGCAACGACATCGAGCGCTTCTATCGCTACGGCTTGCTGGTCAACCCTCATCTGCGCATTTACAAGCCATGGCTGGACGAAGCCTTTGTTCGGGAACTGGGCGGGCGCCGTGAGATGAGCGAGTGGCTGTCCAAGCGAGGCTTCCATTACAAGATGTCTGCCGAGAAAGCATATTCCACCGACGCCAACATCCTGGGCTGCACGCATGAAGCCAAGCACCTGGAGTTCCTGGACACCAGCGCGCATATTGTTGAGCCGATGATGGGCGTGCGCTTCTGGGATCCGGCTGTGCCTATAGAGCCGGAGGTGGTGACGGTGACGTTCTATCAGGGCTTGCCGGTCGAGATCAACGGGCACGAATATCGCGATCCAGTGGCGCTGATGATGGAAGCAAATCGGATCGGTGGGCGACACGGCTTGGGCTTTAGCGATCAGATTGAGAATCGCATCATCGAAGCCAAGAGCCGCGGCGTATATGAGGCGCCAGGGATGGCGCTGTTGTTCATCGCCTATGAGCGGTTGGTGACGGCCATTCACAACGAGGACACCATAGATAACTACCGAACGCTTGGCCGCCGGCTGGGTCGGCTGCTCTACGCTGGTCGCTGGTTCGACCCCCAGGCGATGATGCTGCGCGACAGCCTCCAGCGCTGGGTGGGTAAAGCCATCACCGGAACGGTCACGTTGGAGCTGCGCCGCGGGGACGATTACACCATCCTCAACACGACCGGCCCACACCTCACCTATCACCCTGAGCGGTTGAGCATGGAGAGCGGCAAAGCTGAGTTTGGCCCGCTCGACCGCATCGGCCAGCTCACCATGCGCAACCTGGATATCGCCGACAGCCGCGAGAAGCTTCAGGTCTATGCCCAAGCTGGCGTGCTCAACATCGAAGGCGGCGAGGCCTTCGGCCTGCTCAAGGGCGATGACCGACCAGGCATCGCCAAAGGCAAGGACGCCGGCGAGGAATTGTTGATAGACCTAGATGGTTGATGATCATCGGCGCACATGGTCTCGGTTCGGCCAGCGACCCCGGATGATGTCGCCGCAATTGCGGCGCTGATCGCACAGAACGTCCGCAAAGGCGGTCTGTTGCCGCGCGACGAAGCCGACATCCGCGCTCATCTGGACGACTTCCTCGTGGCCGAGGATGGCGATGCCGACCAGCCGGGCCGGGTGATCGCCTGTGGCTCGCTGGTGCCGATGAACGCCACGCTGGTCGAGCTACGCTCGCTGGCGGTAGATGAGCACGCGCGGGGCGGTGGGGTTGGACGGCGGTTGGTGGCTGCGCTCGTCGAGGAAGCGCGTCGCCGTCGGTTCGGCACCATCTTCGCCCTCACGCGAGCGGTGGGCTTCTTTGAGAAATGCGGGTTCTCCGTAGTGCCTAAGGAGTTCTTCCCGGAGAAAGTCTGGAACGACTGCGTGGCTTGTCCGATGCTGGAGAACTGCGATGAGGTGGCTGTGATGATGCCCTTACAGCCCGATCGGGCCAGCGAGTTCCAGATCAGACCAGAAGACCGCGAGCGCGTGCTGCGCGCCATACAGGCTGGCCGCCTCGCCCGTCGTGCGGTCAGCCGCGAGAACCTCATCCCGCTGGAAACTGTCACACGACTACATCCAGGCGCAACGCCGGCTGCGGGACGCGGCGTGCTTAAGGTGGTGCTGGCCTACAGTGGCGGGTTGGACTCGGCAGTCATCGTCCCGTGGCTGATCGAGACGTATCAGTGTGAAGTCGTCTGCTTTGTCGCCAACATCGGCCAGCGTGAAGACCTCGACGCCGTCTGCCAGCGCGCTCTGCGCAGCGGTGCTGCCAAGGTCGTCGTCAAAGACCTACGCGACGAGTTCGCCAACGAGTTCCTTCTGCCGCTCCTCCAAAGCGGTGCCATCTACGAAGGCGGGGATTTGCTCGGCGCGCCGATCGCTCGGCCACTTATCGCCAAGCACCAGGTGATGATCGCTAAACAGGAGGGAGCTGATGCTTTGGCGCACGGCGCTACAGGCAAGGGCAACGATCAAGTCTGCTTTGAGCTGGCCTACATGGCCTTGAACCCCAATCTGCGCGTGATCGCGCCGTGGCGCGAGTGGCAGTTCACCAGTCGGGATGAGTTGCTGGCCTACGCGCACGCGCGGCATTTGCCGCTCGACCCGCGCAGCGATGCGGCCTACACCCTAGATGAGAACCTCTGGCACTTCAGTCGGGAGGGTGGGGAGCTTGAGGACTTGGCGTATGAGCCGGCGGAGACGCTGTGGTGCTGGACGAACGCGCTCGAAGAAGCGCCCGATCAACCCGAACACCTGGAAATAGAATTCGTCAATGGCATCCCCAAGCGCTTAAACGGCCTGTCGCTGAGCGGCGCTGCGCTCATTGAGCGCGTCAACGAGATTGGGGCGTTGCACGGGGTTGGTCGCTCCGATTTTGTCGTCAATCGGCTGGTGGGGATGAAGTCGCGCCGGCTACAGGAAGCGCCTGCTGCGACGATCCTGCGGGCTGCCCATCAAGCGCTGGAGCAACTCGTTCTGGACCGCGAGACGATGCACTTTAAGCAACTGGTCGCCTTGCGCTATGCTGACCTGGTGTATAGCGGTCAGTGGTTTACCCCGCTGCGCGACGCGCTCCAGGCGTTTATCACCGTTACCCAGCGCGACGTGACCGGCAGTGTGCACCTCAAACTCTTCAAGGGGCATGTTCAGGTGGTGCAGCGTCAAGCTGCCTACTCGCTCTATCGCGCCGACTTGGCCACTCTGAACGGCAGCGAACACTACCGACACGATGACGCACAGGGGTTCGTTCAGGTATATGGGCTGCCAACGTGGATCAAAGCTCAGCTCGATCAGCAGCGCGCAGCGCGCCGTTCGCCGACTCGCAAAGGGCGACGGGAGTAGAACACCTGCGCACGTCGCTTATAGGTTTCAGGCTGCTGATGGGCGCTCGCCGCTGGCGTCTTGCAAGGCATCGTCCCATCCAACCAGGCTGCCATCTTGGACCAAGACGACGCGCGACTCAGTCGCTAACGCTGATGCGCCCTGAGTGAGCCGTTTGCCGGCTGCGACGGGTATTGCCGGCAGCCCTGCTTTGCGCAGTAACGCCGCACGCGCTGCCGCGCGCATCACATCGTTTTGATCGACTATGTAAGAGACTTCAACAGCCAGCCACAACTCGCCTTCCCCCTGTGGGGGTAACAGCCGGCCGCGCACGATCAAATCTAGAGCGACGATCTGTCGGATTTCCTCCTCATCAAGGCGATCTCTCAGCACATCCCACATGTCGCCGGCGTCCACTACCTTTGGTTTCTTTAGGCGACTGCCGAAGATGGCGCCGACCTTGGCGCGATAGTCCATTTCGAGCTTCAGCTCGCCGATCTGTTCTTCCGTGCGCCGCTGGAACTCGGCCAGCCGCTCATCTGTCCGTCGCTGGGCTTCGGCCAGTTCGGCGAAGCGTTGGTCGGTGCGCTGCTGGAACTCGGCAATCTGTCGCTCGATGCGTTGCTGGAACTCGGCCATCTGCTGCTCGATGCGCTGCTGGAACTCAGCCATCTGCCGCTCGATGCGCTGCTGAAACTCGGCCATCTGCCGCTCGATGCGCTGCTGAAACTCGGCAATCTGTCGCTCGATGCGCTGCTGGAACTCGGCCAGCCGTTCGTCTGTCCGCCGCTGGGCTTCGACCAATTCACGCACCAAGTCTGGCAACTTCAGCAGCTCATCGGTGAGCACAACGCGCCGCACTTCGGCCAGCCACTCCGGCTGCTCACGCAGAATGCGTAGCAAGTCATTTAGATCGTTGACGGTGAAAGCCATCACTCACATTATAGTTTCACCTATATGCAAGGGGGAGTGCTCAAATTCGGAGTGACATAAACTCCACTCTGGGACAACGCTGTCTAAACAACGGCCGAGCATTCCAGCGGTGCACGAAGAGCAATGGAAGCTCTCAGCGCTCTTGGCAAATCCTCGTGTTCGGCGGGCAAGCTGCGAGACAAAACAGCGCGTTCAGCGTTGTTTGCCTCGACCGAGTAGACTTGCCATGCGCTACGGGATGACGACTGCGACGGTAATTCACCTGACGGGATATCCGTCTGAGCGAACGTATCGGTCAACCAGCCTTTGAATCGCTTCGACCGTACGCTTAGTCACCAGCATCCTGGACCGTACCCCATTTAGTGGCTTAGCATTACCCATAAGTGCTTGGGGGATTGGCGAGCATGCTATGCATCAATTGCAGGCTGCCGCAGCGCAGCAGAGGCGGTTCGCGAACTGCCCCTGCGCGCCGGACTGAAGCGCTGCGGGGTCGCTGAGGCAGGAGGTTGGGTGACTTCGCGGTGTTTTGGTTGGGCGGGATTTTGGATGCTTCGCGTTAGCATGACAGACTGATATGGCGAGCTGAACGAAACGCGCCTGTGTAAATCCGAACTCGCGTTTCATCATGTCCTACGCGCTCGTATCTGGAAGCCTTCCTAACTTGTGGGTAATGCTAAGCGTAAACGGGGAGGGAGTGTCCCCCCGCTTCCTGGGAGCCGCTGTTTGCCCCAAGCCAAATGATGGCCCCGCTATCATGAGGTGTTGCGGGGGAATTAGACAGGGGCTTGGTGGCTTCGCGGCGTTTTGGCTGGGCGGGATTCTAGATGCTTCGCTTCGCGCAGCATGACATGGGATGGGATGTGGCTTTGGTGATGCCCGTTGAGCTTTGGTCGGGCGGGCGTTTAGATGCTTCGCTGCGCTCAGCGTGATAGTGAAGCGGGTGTATGGCGATCAGGCAGCCTGCGTTTACGACATCGGGCAGAACCCTCGGCGAACAACCATCGCTCATCCGCTATCGTCGCCGGTCGGCCGCCGAGAGCCTGTTGTGCCTCACACGGCATGTGAGTCACGCTCGCCGGCAAGCTGCTGGCTGAGCCGAATGAGCGCGTCTAGCTTGCCGAGCGCTGCACCGCTGCGGATGCTCTCGCGGGCCATATCAATTCCTGTAGCGATGTCGGGGGCAGCGTCGGCGGCATAAAGCGCTGCGCCGGCGT
>DAOTYZ010000328.1:0-4974 GCA_034434555.1 Candidatus Roseilinea sp. | reverse complement strand
ATCGCGCTGATCTCCTGGGGCGAGTATTCCTTGCCGCCCATGATCACGCGGCAGTCGCCGTTGGGCGCAGGAACCACCTTGTAGGGGACGACCTTCAGGGCGCGTTGCACTTCTGGGTCGTTGAACTTGCGCCCCATGAAGCGCTTGATCGAGAAGATGGTGTTCTCCGGGTTAGTCACAGCTTGCCGCTTGGCCACTTGGCCGACCAAGCGCTCGTTGTTCTTCGGGTTCACGGCCACCACAGAAGGGATGAGCCGCGAGCCTTCCGCGCTGGGGATCACGGTAGGCTCGCCGCCTTCCATCACGGCAACCACGCTGTTTGTCGTCCCGAGATCGATGCCGATTATCTTTCCCATAATGTTGTCTCGCTGTTGAGAATTAGTCAAAAATGCGTCATTACTTCGCAACCCTCACCAGGGTTGGGCGAATGACGCGCTCGCCCAGCTTATAGCCTTTCTGTATCTCTTCGATGATGTGACCGCTGGTGATCCCTTCGGCCTCGTCGTGGCTGATGGCCTCATGCAACGCGGGGTCAAATGGATCGTTCGCCTTGACCTCGATAGCCTTCACGCCCTCGCTTTCCAGAATGACCTGGAGCTTGCGGTGAATGAGCAGCACGCCTTCAATCCAGGTCATGTGGGCGATGCCCTCCGGCAGCGTCTTGATCGCGCGCTCGAAGTCATCCTGGATCGGCAGCAGTTTGCGGATTAGGTCCATCGTGGCAAACGTGCGCAGTTCAGCATTTTGCTGCTCCTGACGCTTCTTGTAATTGGCGAATTCGGCGCGTGCGCGCTGCCAGCCGTCCAGGTATTCGCTGGCTTTGGCCTTCGCCTCTTCGAGTTCCTTGTGCAAAGCCATCAGCGCATCGGCAGTGGATTCGCCGGCAGCTTCCTGGGCCGGCTGGCCGGCCTGCGTCTTGTCGGCTTCTTGCTGGCTGCTCAGGTCCTCGTTGAGGATGTGTTGTTGCACGTTGCTATCGCGTTCCATAGTTGGACTGTCCTCCTCGCTTGCCAGAACGGATACTATAGCGGGATAGCCTTAGCGATGGCTAATCATCAGCCAAGGGTGGATCGTCAACGTAAAGCTCGCTCACCAGATCGCTCATCAAGTTGGCCACGTAACGCACGGTGCCGATTGCGCGACCGTAAGGCATGCGGGTGGGGCCGAGCACGCCCAGCGCGCCGGTTGCGAACCCTTCCACGCCGTAGCGCGCCAGCACCATGCTACATGCGCTCAGCTCGCGCCAGTGCCCCTCGCCGCCGATGACCACTTGTATTGTGCCGACCGGCGCGTTAACCACTTTGTTCAGGAAGGCGGGCTGTTCAAACGCGCTGACAAGGGTATTTGCCTCATCTCGGCTGATGAACTCCGGCTCTTGCAAGACCTCGCTCAAGCCGTCGCGGTATATCTCGTTCAGCGGCAGGTCGTCCGCTTCGGCAGCGAGTTCGAGCAAGACGTTCAGCACGTCCTGTTCGAACTCGCTCAGATCGGTGAGTTTTGTCTTCAAGCTGGCAGTGTCCAGGTTGTGTCCGGCGCTGTTGAACTTGGCTGCCACCTGGCTGAGCGTGGATTGGGTGATGGGTTCTTTTACGGTGATGTAGCGTTGGCGCACAGTGCCGCCCTGGAAGACGACCACGAGCAAAACCAACTGGGATTGCGTAGAAATAAGCTCAAGGTGTCTGAGGCGGGGATTCTCCAGTTTAGGAGCCGTGACCAGCGCCGCGCTGCGCGCTGAGCGAGCCAGGATCGCCGCCGCCAGTTGCATCCATTGGCTCATCTCCAGCTTGGCTTGGTGAAACTGATGGCGAATCATGTTGCGCTCGGCCTGAGGCAGTTCGACATCGCCGATCAGCTTCTCCACAAAATAGCGGTAGCCCTTGTCGGTGGGCATGCGCCCGGCAGATGTGTGCGGGTGGGTAAGATAGCCCAGCGCCTCCAGCGTCGCCATCTCGTTGCGAATGGTGGCGCTCGACACCCCCAAGTCGCCCATCTCTTGAATGAGCTTAGAGCTGACCGGTGTGGCCGTGTTGATGTAGGCCTGCACGATGAGACCCAGTATCTTCTGCTGACGAGGCGTAAGCTCTGTTTGTGTTATGATAATCTGATTAGCAGTCATGCCGATAGAGTGCTAAAAACCACCTCAACATGATACCACGTCGGTTATTTCGGGTCAAGACGGGCTAGAGTGATTCGACTCACCAGGCGAATCTAAACCGCTAAGGCGCCGGTGCGCGGTGATTGGATGCTTCGCTCTGCTCAGGGTGATAGGCCGGCATGGCCGAGCAGGCATCCGACGCCCCATTGGTGAAGGGTGCGTTCGCGCAGGGGGACGAATGTGCGCCCCTAGGAGGTCGAAAACAGATAGCCCCCTGTCTGCCCTAAAGGGTCATATGCAGTATATCGCTCATAGGTCACGGCTCCGGGAATGCGCCACTTGAAGGTGATACAAGAAACACGCACCGCAGAGACGCGAAGGACACAGAGATTTTTATATATCACCTGCGCCCTCTGCACCTCTGCGGTTTAAATGTCCGTGAGCCAAGTCACCTCAAAGTTGAGCACTCCCCCGTTTGACAGCCGAGCGATGTTGGGGTATGATATGTGCAACGCTACCTTAGCTCAACCGGCAGAGCAATCGCTTCGTAAGCGATGGGTTTCGGGTTCAAATCCCGAAGGTAGCTTCGAGGAGGTCCTGAATGGACCTCCTTTGCGTTTATCGGGCCACTTCCCAGGCCAGGTGCTGAATCTCCGGCATGATCAGCTTGTCCATGGCCACTTGGACGGCGTTGGGCGAGCCGGGCATGGAGATGACCACGCGCCCGCGGTACGTGCCGGCGGTCGCCCGCGAGAGCATCGCCGCCGCGCCCACCTCCTGATAGCTCAACATGCGGAACAGCTCGCCGAAGCCCGGCATCGTCTTCTCCAGCTTGCCGGCCAGCACGTCGTAGGTCGTGTCGCGTGGGGCGATGCCCGTGCCGCCGGTGAAGAGGATCAAACGGGCGTCGGTCTCGTTGACGATTTGGTCCAGCAGCGCGCCGATCTGGGCCGGCTCGTCCTTCACGATCGTGCGAAAGACGACCTTATGGCCGGCGACCGTGATGCGGTTTTCGATCAAATCCCCGCCGGTGTCGTTCTCGCGGGTGCGCGTGTCGCTGACGGTGACGATGGCCACGTGCACTGGCCCTTGTTGGGCGGCGATCTCGCGGTGCTGTTGCGTGGATGGGCTACTCATCTTTGCTTCAGCTAGCGATTCTATCTTGACTCTCAAACAGATTGTTAGAGGTGATGAGTGATGATTAAGCACCAACAAGTTGTTGGGTTTGGTGTTGGGTTGGTTCTGTTGTTGTCTGCCTGTGCTGCGCCGCCGGCCGCTCAGCCGACTGCGCCTGCGAGCGGCTCGCCTGAGCCAAAGACGATCCGCTTCGGCTTTGTGCCAAACGTGATCAACGCCCCGGTATACGTCGCTGTGGAGAAGGGCTACTTCGCCGAGGAAGGGATCAAGGTGGAGTTTCTTCCCGTTGACGGCGGTTCAGACGCTGTGGTGCAGGTGGCGGCGGGCAACTTCGACGTCGTCGCCGGCGGCATCTCGGCCAACATGCTCAACGCGGTGGCGCGCGGCATCGCCTTCGAGATCGCGGCCTCGCTCCACACCGAGCGCCCGCCGCTGGCCAGCCCGTTCGTCGTGAGCAAGAAGCGCTACGAGAGCGGCGAGCTGACCAAGATCAGCGATCTGAAGGGCAAGAAGGTGGCGACGAACAACCGCGGCACGGCCACGGAGTGGTGGCTGTCGGAGGCGCTACGCCAGGGTGGGGTGGACATCACCGAAGTAGAGGTGATCGGCATGCCTTTCCCCCAGATCGCGCCGGCGCTGGAGAGCGGGTCGCTCGACGGCGCTATCCTCAGCGAACCATTCGCCACCGCTGCCGAGGACAAGGGCCTGGTCGTCCGCCTGAGCGAGGACTTCGTCAACGGCTTCAAGCCCACCTATCTCTACTTCAACAAGGAATGGGTGACCGCCAACGCTGAGCTAGCCACGCGCTTCATCAAGACCTACCTGCGCGGTGCGCGCGACCTGCAAGGGGAGCGCTACTTTGAAGAAGCGAACGTGGCTGCGATAGCCAAATACACCAAGGTCGCCCCTGATGTCATCCGGCGGGCACGCCGGCCACACTTCGACCCAAACGGGACGATCGCGCTCGACGACATCCAGACACTCCAGCGCTTCTACCGCAAGCAGGGCCTGTTGAACCACGAACAGGACGTGGACATGACGCAATTCATCAACACGCAGTATTTGGAGGCGGCGCTGAAGGCGTTGGGCGGTTCGGTCAACTCTGAGTAGGAGATGATCACGGCCCGCCAACTGGTGAAGACCTACCCAGGGCCGGATGGGAGCACCATCCGCGCCCTGGATCCGTTGGACTTGCAGGTAGCCGCCGGCGAGTTCGTGTGCATCGTCGGCCCCAGTGGCTGTGGCAAGAGCACCCTGCTGCGTCTGATCGCCGGCCTCGATCAACCCACCAGCGGCAGCCTGGAGGTCGGCGCGTCGCAGCCAGTGCTCGTCTTTCAGGGTGATTCCACCTTCCCCTGGCTCACCGTGCATGGCAACGTCGAGTATCCGCTCAAGCTGCGCGGATGGGCCGAACCTGAGCGCGAGTCGGCGGTGAGCCGCCAGCTCGCCCTGGTGGGTCTCTCTGACTTCGCCGAAGCGTATCCCTATCAGCTTTCCGGCGGGATGAAGCAGCGGGTGGCCCTGGCGCGCGCCTGGGTGAGTGACCCGCAGGTATTGCTAATGGACGAGCCGTTCGGCGCGCTGGACGAACAAACGCGCGTGATGCTGCAGAACGAGCTGCTGAAGCTCTGGGAAGGGCCGCAACGCGCAGAGTCGCCGGCGCAGCGGAAGACGATCCTCTTCGTGACGCACGCCATTGACGAAGCGCTCGCCCTGGCCGACCGCGTGCTGGTCATGTCCTC
>DAOTYZ010000327.1:0-2204 GCA_034434555.1 Candidatus Roseilinea sp. | reverse complement strand
CAGGCCGGCGTGTTCGGCGGGCACACGAACTTCGGTGATTCGCGCCGCTACTGGGACTTTCGCAGCGTCGGGCGCGGCAACATCAACTTCGACCTGATCATCCGCGCGCTCAACGAGATCGGCTACGAGGGGCCGCTGTCCGTGGAATGGGAGGACAGCGGCATGGATCGCGAGCACGGCGCGATGGAGAGCTGCGCCAACGTGCGGCGTTACGACTTCAAGCCCAGCGCCAGGGCATTCGACGCAGCTTTTGAACGCAAAGCTTAACGGAGAGAGGAGGAGTACCATGTCAGACGAAGTCGGATTCGTGACCATGGCCGGGCCGCGCGCCGAAGGGCAAGCCCCGACGATCGGCGTGGGCATGCTCGGCTATGCCTTCATGGGCAAGGCCCACAGCAACGCGCTGAAGAAGCTGCCTTACATGATGTATCCACCGGTCGCCATCCCGCGCCTGGTAGCGGTCGCCGGCCGCAATAAGGAAGCCGTCGAGGAAGCGGCCAAGCGCTATGGCTACGAGAAGGCCTACACCGATTGGCGTCAACTCATTGACGACCCCGACGTGCAAGTGTTCGACAACGGCGGACCGAACAACGTCCACGCCGAGCCGAACATCGCCGCGGCCAAGGCCGGCAAACACGTCATCAGCGAGAAGCCGCTGGGGCGCAACGCCGAGGAATGCTGGGAGATGTGGCAAGCCGCCAAAAAAGCGGGCATCAAGCACATGGTGGCGTTCAACTACCGCTTTGTGCCCGCCGTGCGCCTGGCCAAAGAGTTAATAGAGCAGGGCAAACTCGGCCGCATCTACCACTTCCGCGCCTGCTATCTCCAGGAGTGGATCGCCGACGAGAACTTCCCAATGGTCTGGCGGCTGGACAAAAGCATCGCCGGCAGCGGCGCACTCGGCGACCTTGGCTCGCACATTATTGACCTGGCGCGCTTCCTGATCGGTGAACCCAAGAGCGTGATGGCGTTGACCAAGACCTTCATCCCCGAGCGCAACGCCGACGGCAAGCGCGAAAAGGTCACCGTGGACGACGCCTTTGTGGCCGCCGTCGAGTATGAGAACGGCGCGATCGGCACGCTGGAGGCCACGCGCTTCGCCCCTGGCCGCAAGAACTTCAACACGTTCGAGATCAACGCTGAGCGCGGTTCGATCCGCTTCAACCTGGAGAACATGAACTATCTCGAGGTGTTCATGCGCGACCAGCCCAAGGAAATTCAGGGCTTCACCCAGGTGCTGGTGAGCGAGAGCTACCATCCGTTCTGGAAGCATTGGTGGCCGCAGGGGCACATCATCGGCTGGGAGCACACCTTCGTGCACGAGTTTCATCACTTCTTCACGGCCATCGTCAAAGGCGAAGAGGTGAAGCCATACGGCGCCGACTTTGAGGATGGCTACCGCAACGCCGTGATCTGCGACGCGATCTCCCGCAGCGCGCAGGAGCGCCGGCAGGTGGACGTGAAATACGCAACGTGAAAGGCAACCAGCAGCGGGCTGGCCAGTCAGGCCGGCCCGCCGCGCCAAACCAGAGATGATGAGACGCTTGTTGTTAGCAGTGGCGATCGCCGCGTTTGGATTGACTCCATTGCTGGCCCACGCAGCGCCGCCTGCTGTGCGCGGCACACCTGTGCGGCAGGTGTTGGTCCTCGCCCCGCTGAACATCCGCACCGGCCCAGGGACGCACTTCCACGTGGTCGGCCGCTATCACCCCGGCCAGCAGGTCGCCGTCACTGGCATCAGCGACGATTACAACTGGTGGCGGGTGCGCTGCCCGCGCAGCGGGACGTGCTGGATCTCGGCCAAGCCGACCTACACGCTGCCGATCGCCTGGCGGTGAGGGTGCACCGATGAGCAGGCGACAGCCGTGTCGTCCGCCCGTCCTCATCGCTCAACGGTCGCCCAGTGCGCAGCCCGCAGGCGACTGCCCCTATTGACGAACGCACTCTCTAATCACGGGGTGCATTCACCAATTTTCAGGCAGCTACCAAGGATGCTGTACCTTCAAACTCTTCGCGTTCTCCGCGTCTCCGCGTGAGATCGGCCTTGCCCCTAACTGTGAATGCACCCTACTCACGCCGCTCCAATGTCGCGCGGTATACTCCCGGCATTCACGAACAGACACCTCAAACACATACGGAGCGCACGATGACACTTGCCGAGAGCATCCAGGCCATGGTGGCGAACTTCAACCCCGCGCTGGCCA
>DAOTYZ010000326.1:0-6400 GCA_034434555.1 Candidatus Roseilinea sp. | reverse complement strand
CGGCTGCGCGGCGATTTGATCCTGGAGAGCGTGATCGAGGAAGAAGCCGGCGGAGGCGGCGGGACGCTGGCCTGCTTCCTGCGCGGTTACCACGCCGATGGCTTCATCGCCAGCGAGCCGCACTGGGACGACATCACGATCGCCCATCCCGGCATCCTGTACTTTCGCATCGTTGTGCCGGGCCGGGGGGCGCACGCCGGCCGTGCCCACCACGGCGTCAACGCGGCTGTAGAAGCAGCGCCCATCATCGCCATGCTAGGCGAATGGGATCGCGAGCGCGCCGAGCGTTTACATCATGAATTATTCGAGCGCCTGGAGCCATCCGCCCGCCGCTCGTGCCATCTCAACGTCGGCGTTGTGCGGGCTGGCGACTGGCCGTCCAGCGTGCCAAGTCAGGCCGAGATCGAGGTGCGCCTCTCCTTCCTGCCCGGCGAAACCGAGGCCGGCATTCGAGAGGAAGTCGCCGCGCGAGTGAATGCTGTCGCTCAGCGCAGTTCGTGGCTGCGGGAACACCCTCCAAAGCTAGAGTTCTTCGGCTGGCACACCGACCCATGGCTTCAGGACGAGCGCCACCCCTTTGTTCAAGAGTTCGCCCAATGTGTGCGCGCGCTGCGGCAAGATGCGACGCTGCCCACGATGCGTCCATGGGCAAGCGGCCCGCCGCCCATCCTGGCCGGCGGCACAGCGGGGCTGGACACGCGCTTTGCCGGCCTCTACGGCGTGCCGGCCCTGGCCTGGGGGCCGAAGGGGGGCAACATGCACGCGGCCGATGAGTATGTGGACCTGGATTCGGTGCTCGCCGTCGCGCACGTCCTGGCCGTCTTCGCTGCGCGTTGGTGCGGCGTCGTGGCGGACGAAAGCGGCACCGGCGACCTCGCCAACTAACCCCTCTTACTGACCCCTTGTCGTCCCGAACACCGGCAGTGGCTCACCCCGTTATTGCTTGACGCTCAAAATAGCCGGGCACAACCTGCGGCGGCGGAAAGGTCATCCGAAAGCCCTGCACGGCCAGCACCAGCAGTGGCCGGCAGCGACGCAGGTCGGGAAAGCACACGCCATCTGCCCACATGTCATGAACGCGACAGAGCCGCGCCCAGCCACGCGCCTTTGGCTGCGTGATCAGCAAATCGCGCCCCCTCGACTGGGCCACGCCCAACGGCAAAAGCGCAGAAGAGATAGGGATGCGAGGTCCGAAGGCAGCCAGTCGCGCCGCGAAGAAAGTCTGGCCATCGCGCGCAGCCCGAAAGACCTCGCTCCCGTCGGGTTGACGCTCACGCGCGATCTCCGCCAGCGCCTTCGGGATGGCCCAATGCTCTATCCCGCCGTGCTGACTGACTTCGGTATTAACGTAGATAGACGTGATGGAGAACCAACGCCGACCGGCGACCTTGAACCGGCCAGGGATGAACAACAGCTCGCGATAAGGACCGACCGTCGTCTCCAGATAGTCCACCGCCATCAGCGCGCCCAGCGTGTCGGAGAGGCTCAGGCGCTGCCACTCGGCCAGTCGCCCTTCCCGCGCGACGAACGCGGGCGGATAGCGAAACAGCCAGACATACCCGTCGCCGGTTAGGTGCCAGGGCGGGACGCTCATAGCGGGATGTTTCCGTGCTTCTTCGGCGGATTGGTGTCGCGCTTATTGCGCAGCATCTGCAGCGCGTTGATCAGGCGCGGGCGCGTCTCGTGTGGTTCGATGATGTCATCAATGAAGCCGCGCTGCGCAGCGACGAAGGGATTGGTAACCTCTTCCTGATACTGGCGGACCAGCTCGGCCTTTTTGGCCGCTGGGTCCTCGGCGTTGGCCAGCTCGCGCCGATAGACGATGCTCACCGCGCCGTCAGCTCCCATCACGGCCAACTCGGCGGAAGGCCAGGCCAGCACCAGGTCACCGCGAGTCGCGCGCGGGCTGAGCACGCAATACGCGCCGCCATACGCCTTGCGGGTGATCACGCAGATCTTCGGCACGGTCGCCTCGCAATAGGCGTAGAGCAGCTTGGCGCCGCTGCGGATGATGCCGCCGTGCTCCTGGGCGACGCCCGGCAGAAAGCCGGGCACATCCTCAAAGGTAACGATAGGGATGTTGAAGCAATCGCAGAAGCGCACGAAGCGCGCTGCCTTCTCGCTGGCGTTGATGTCGAGCACGCCGGCCAACACCGCCGGCTGGTTGGCCACGACCCCCACCGCATGCCCGCCCAAGCGGGCAAAGCCGATGATGATGTTGGTGGCGTAGTGCTCCTGAACCTCTAGGAACCTGCCATCGTCCACGATGCGCGTGATCACCTCGCGCATGTCGTAGGGCTTATTGGGGTTATCCGGCACGATGCTGTCCAGCGCGCCATCCGTGCGCAGCGGGTCGTCCTTGGTCTTAACGAAGGGCGGCTCTTCCATGTTGTTGCTGGGCAGGTAGCTCAGCAACATGCGGATGAGGTAGAGGCAATCGCCCTCGCTCTCAGCCGCAAAGTGCGCCACGCCGCTGGTGGTGTTGTGGACCAGCGCGCCGCCAAGCTGTTCGAACGTCACATCTTCATGCGTCACGGCCTTCACCACGTCGGGGCCGGTGAGGAACATGTAGCTGGTGTTCTTGACCATAAAGATAAAGTCGGTGAGGGCGGGCGAATAAACGGCCCCGCCGGCACATGGCCCCATGATCGCGCTGATCTGCGGGATGACGCCGCTGGCCAGCGTGTTGCGCAAGAAGATCTCGCTGTAGCCCACCAGCGACGCCAGCCCTTCCTGTATGCGCGCCCCGCCGCTGTCGTTGATCCCGATCAGCGGGGCGCCGTTCTTCAGCGCCATGTCCTGGAGCTTGACGATCTTGCCGGCGTGCGCTGCGCCCAGGCTGCCGCCCATGATGGTGAAGTCCTGGGAATAGACATAGACCAGCCGGCCGTCAATCGTGCCCCAACCAGTCACCACGCCGTCGGTCAGCCAGCGCTGGTCGCTCATGCCGATCCCGTTGGTCTGATTGGTCACGAAGGCATCTATCTCGCGGAAGGAACCCGCGTCGAGCAGCAGTTCGATCCGCTCGCGGGCGGTGAGTTTGCCTTTGGCGTGTTGTGCCTGGATGCGCTCCTCACCGCCAGCCACCAGGCTCTGCGCACGCAGTTCGCGCAGCTTCTGAAGGCGAGGGTCAATTGAGTTCTGCATGGGGCAACTTGTCCTTGTTAGGGGATTGTAAGCACATCAGCGCGCCTCGGCGCGCGCTGTTCGTCCGCTCGGCATAGTGGCCAGTCCGGTCAATAGGCCAATCGCCAGGCCAGATAGGGCGCTCAGCACAATTAGCCACGGCGTGCGTTGGATGGCTTCGCTCCCACTCACGAACACCAGCCGGTCTAGCCAGAGATGAAGCTGATAGGTCAAATAAGCGACGATGATCGCGCTGCCGGCCCAGCGCCGCGCGCTGGCCAAGCCATAGGCGCAAATGGTGAAGCCCAGCGCCCAGAACAAGCCGCTGGCCGCAGTGTACTGCCAACCCGCTAGCCATTGGGCCTGCTGTATCGCTAGCCAGGCGCGGGCCAGGTTTGCCGCGATCAGCAGCAACAGGACGCCTGCCAGGAGGGCGCGCAGCAAACGCCTCATGGGGAGAGCGTCATGGCGACGATCTGATCGGCCACCGCAGCAGCCCAAGCCAGGCCGTAAATTCCCAGCCCAACCGCGTAGAGCACCCGCCTGCCGGCGTCCAAGCAGCCGACCAGGGGCGCGCCGTCCGCCGTGGTCGTCGTCAAGGTGGCGTGCCACTGGCTGGTTTGCGCTGCTTCTCCCAGCCCGAAGCGGCGCAGAAAGTCGCGCAGCCCGACTAATGGATCGCGAGCCAAGTCTTGTGTCTGCCAGAACCACGCCACAGCCCGCATGCGGCCATCCTCGCCGGGCAACAGCGCTGCCTGTCCGCCGTCAACGACCAAGGGCTGGCGCAGCAGGAGCGCCGGCAGCGCTAGTGGGTGCGATGCCCACAGCGCGCCGCGCGCCGGGCGCAGCGATTCAGCCAGATACGGAGAGAGCGCCCCAACGTGGGCGTTGGTCGCCAGGACGACGCGCGGGGCAAAGAAGGTATCGTGCCGGCACATCACGAATATGCCCCCGCCCGCTTCCTCTGATTCCAGCGAGAGCACTTCAGTATGCTGGCGGACGGAGACCCCCGGCTGGCGCAGCAGGTGAACAACCAGGTAATCGAGGTCTATCTGAGCCGCACCTTTCACCACCAGCCCGCCGCTCAGCCCGCCGGGTAGCGGCTCGCTCGTCGCCGAAAGCCAGGCAACACCATCGGCGGTTTGCAACAGTTGCGCGAGCGCGCGCTGCGCTGCCGGCGACGAGGCCGCGTAGATCACGTCGCACGTCTGGCGCAGGGCGCCAAGCGGCGCCGCGATCTGCTTAAGCTGCTCGCCGCTCTGGCGCGTCCGCGCGAAGTGCGCCGGCTGCGGGTCGGGCGTCACCAGGCCCAGCCCATGGCGCGTGGCCCCATGGCCGGCCTTGTGAGCATCCAGCACCTGCACGCGCATGCCTTGCTCGGCCAACCGCGCAGCGATCAGCGCGCCGGTCAACCCTGCGCCGATGACGATGACGTCGGCAGTTGCGCTGCGCATGCGCGGCAAGGCTATGGCTTGCTGGTCTTCTTTTTGGCGACCGACTTCGGCTTGGGCGAATCTGCCGGCTGCGCGGCCGGGTTCAGCCGGCGATACACCTCCTCGGCGTGGCCTTCGGGCTTGACCTTCTCCCAGACGTGCTCTACGCGACCATCCGGGCCGACCAGGAAGGTGGTGCGCAGGACGCCTGTGTACTTCTTGCCATACATGCTCTTCTCGCCCCACGCCCCGAAGGCCTCGGCCACTTTGTGATCCACGTCGGCCAGCAGCGGGAAGGTCAGGCCATGCTTCTCGGCGAAGCGCTGCTTTGAACTCACGTCCTGAGGGCTGACGCCGAACACCGGCACCCCCAGCGCCTGGAAATCCGGCAGACGGTCGCGGAAGCTACACGCCTCTTTGGTGCAGCCGGGCGTATCGTCGGCGGGATAGAAATACAACACGAAGCGCTTGCCGCGCAGGTCGGCTGACCTGACTACCCCCTCTTGCGAGGGCAGCTCGAAATCCGGGATCGGATCACCTACTTTCAACATGCTTTTTCAGGAATGTCAAGAATAGTGGGCGACGCCATTTTTTGAATGACTGGTCACCGTATGTCTAGGTCGCGCTGGCTGGCGCGCGCGGCGCCTGATCAGCGTGCGGAACTTTTGCCACAGCGCTGCTGCCGCGGCACGGCCCCTCGTCGTGGCCTGCGCGTAAAGGGCGCGCAAGCGCGCTTCGCTGAGCGGTTTCTCCGAGCGACACCAGCGATAGACCGCTTCGCCGATGGCATACGTGCCGGCGAAGGCAATCGCCACCTTGGGCGCGATGCCGAGCGCCGGCAGCAAGCTTACCGCGCCGCGGGCGGCCTGTCGGAAGGCCAACCCGCCGCCGATCACGCCCAGGACTTGAGGCATGACGTGTTGAACATCCGCCGGCAGCCCCATCGTCAGCGTGATCTTGTATGCCAGCAGGAGCTGATTCTTGGTGAGCACGATTGTGTCGGCCACCGCGACAGGCAGACCAGTGACCGGATTAATCTGTAGCAAGCCGGCACCCAGGCTATAGGCTGCGTTGGCCGTGGCGGTCTCCTCGATCAGGTCGCGGATGACCGGTTGGCGAAAGGCCGGCAGGTGGCGTGCCAAAGCCAAGTCGTCAATCACCCGCATATCCCGTATGGCCCGCACCAGCCGTTCCACGGCGGCTGTCTCATCTACGGCCTGATCGGACATTGGGATATACACCGCAGGCTCGGTCGCCGGCAGCGCGTCGTCAGGCTGGAGGTACGCCATCAGGCAAGGCACGCCTGAGGTCATCAGCGCTTGGTGCAGCCGATCCGCTTCGTCATCACGCTGATCTGCGCGCGCCACAATCACGACCAGGTTGGCCCGCGCAAGTTGCGCAGCGTCGCTAAGCAGTGCGCCTTTGGCCGTGCGCAGCGGGGGAATGTCGTGGGCGCGGTCGCCGCGATACAGCAAGCCGGCCAGGTGCTCCGCCATCGGCAGGTCGCGGCTGGCGAAGACGATGAGGAACGGCATCTCCGCCGCAGCGCGCGCTGCCCGCACATCCATCTCGCGCAGGATGCTCAACACCGCGCCGAGCGTGGAAGAGAACCTGGCCATGGCCAACGATGATGCAGGCTGCTTCCGGGTTGCTAAGAGGCTTTGGTCTCGCTGCCCTCACTGGGCTTGGCCTCGTTGGGCTTCTTGGCTTCGTCGCCCTCCAGCCCCTTGCGGAACTCGCGGATGCTCTTGCCCAGCTCGCCGCCGATCTTGCCGATTCGTCCCACCCCGAAGAGCAGGATAATCACGGCCAGAATAAGGATAACTTCTAGTGGTCCTAGA
>DAOTYZ010000325.1:0-9367 GCA_034434555.1 Candidatus Roseilinea sp. | reverse complement strand
CTGCTCACCCCACAGGAGCTGCGCGGCGCCAAGCAGGTGCTGGACGCTGCGGCGCTGACCTACGTGGCGGCAGCCGCGCAGGCGCTGATGACCTTGCTGTACTACGTCACGCTGCTGGGCCGGCAGCGCGAGTAAGTGGCCAAGAGGGCGGTCGCAGGTCTAGGCCTGTGACCGCTCTAACCGACGAGGGACTAATCGCTATGCCAAGCGCCTCAGCCCGATAATATCGAGCAAACTCAGTTGGTGAAGGCAATTTCAGAGATCGCCAACGCCATGCCACTGGCGCTCACGAGACAACTTTATCAATTTGCCCGCTTCCTGCAAGGCCAGCCGCTTTCGGCTGAAGAAGTTGACGAAGTAACTCTGGGACAAGCAGTTCTCCGAAACGAGCGATGAAGCGCTTGCAGCGCTTGCCACAGCAATAGAGAAGGAGAGCGCAGAGGGCAAAACTACGCCGATGTTCGACGAGAGCGGGGAGTTCACAGAGTGGCAATCCAATCAGAGACCACCCCATCTTTCTGGCGGTATTACTGGGCCTTACCGGTAGAAGTACGCCAAAAGGCACGACAGGCTTACAAGCCTATGGCGTGCGAATCCCTCTCATCCAAGCCTCCGCTTTAAGCGAGTCAAGGAAAGCCAACCAATTTATTCAGTGCGCGACAAGGCCGGCATGGTGAGCGAGCAGCGCACCTCTACGAGTGAATGCTCCCCATCCTTTGCTGGTTAGCATAGCCTGTATAAATCCGCGCCTGACCCAAGCACTGCCAAGCCACCAGCACTGCGCAGTTCTGACCAAGGGTGCATTCACCAATAGGGGCAACCTTCCACCAAGCGATGCTGCCAGCGAAGGTGAATCTATAGAGGGTGGGCGACGGCAGTGCCATTGCCCACCCAGAGCGTTCTGGCTCCTATCCATGAATGCACCCCCGACCAATGCGACCACATAGAATAGACCATGCTCCTGTTTGGCGATCATCCTGACCTTGACAAATCGCCCCGCCTTCGATAAGATAAAGGCCCTCGGCCGATGTAGCTCAGTTGGTAGAGCACACGACTGAAAATCGTGGGGTCGTCAGTTCGATCCTGACCGTCGGCACTTGACAGCCAGTGTGGCTGTGCTATAATACAGGTTACATGCGGGAGTGGCTCAGTTGGTAGAGCGATTCCTTGCCAAGGAATAGGTCGCGGGTTCAAATCCCGTCTCCCGCTCTGGGCGATGTCGAGTTGCGAATGTCGGATGTCGCTAATCGCGTTCGACATTCTCAACTCGACAGTTCGTTTAAGGGCCTGTGGCGTAGCTGGGAGCGCGCCTCAATCGCACTGAGGAGGTCAGGGGTTCGAATCCCCTCAGGTCCATCTCCACGCAGCGCACCCCCGCCCTCATGCTCTGGATCATAGACACCGACGCCGGCGTGGACGACGCAATTGCGCTCGCCCTGCCCTTCTCCGCAGATCAGCAGCATCGCCATCACGTGCTCGCCATCACCACCGTCAGCGGCAACGTGCACGTCAGCAAAGTCAACCTCAACGTGGGTGCAGTGCTCGATGTCCTGGGCGCCGACGTGCCTATCTACGCCGGCTGCGACCGCCCGCTGCGCGAGCGCCCCGCGCATGCTGAGGAGTTTCACGGCCCGGATGGCCTGGGCGGGGCCGGCCTGGCCAAGACCGAGCGCCGTCCTGCCGACATGCACGCCGCGCTGGCCATCTGCCACCTGGCCAAGGCATACGCCGGCCAGGTGGGGCTGGTCACCCTCGGGCCGCTCACCAACCTCGCGCTGGCCTGTAACCTAGACCCAGCGCTGCCGACGCGCATCAGCCGGCTGGTGATCATGGGTGGCGCCTGGCAAGCGCGCGGCAACCAGACGCCAGCCGCCGAGTTCAACATCGCCGTTGACCCTGAATCCGCGCACGTGGTCTTCGAGCGATTCTCCAACATCACCCTGCTGCCGTGGGAGGTCTCACTAGATCAAATGATGCCGCTCGATGTCTTCGAGCGCATCCGGAGCGGGCGGTCAGCGCGGGCGCGCTTCTTCGCTGCCATGACGCGCATAGCGGACGATTGGCGCGCGCGTTTCGGCTTTGCCGGCGTGCCCCTGCCCGACCCGTTGGCCGTGGTCGTGGCGCTCGACGAGGATACCATCGCGCACGCGCTCCGAGCGCGGGTTCACGTTGACATCGGACACGACGTTGGCCGCGGCCTCTCCGCGCTGGACTACCGTCACCCCCAACCAAACGCGCATGTGGTCACCGCCGTGGATGCGGCGCGGGCCTGGGAGATGATCGCTGCGGCCTGGGCGTGAGGTCGGTTTGCGACTTTACAGAAAGGCGCGCGTCACTATAATATAATTTTTCATGTTGGGCATGACCCAAACTTCCTATCACTCATCGCTAAGGAGAGAGGACATGATGAACAGGAAAGTCTTCGCACTCACCGCAGTAGTTGGCCTGTTGCTGGCTGCTTGCGCGCCGGCGACGCCGGCTGCCCCCGCCCAGCAGCCAGCAGCCCCGCAAGCAGAAGCGCCGGCGGCAAGCCCTAAGAAGCGCGTCAAGCTCGTGATCAACGGCACGCTCGGCGATAAATCGTTCTTCGATAGCGCTCAGCGCGGCGTGGACATGATCAAGAGCGAGCTGGGCTACGAAGTCCGCACAATCGAGCTAGGCTACGACCGCAACAAGTGGGAGCCTGGGTTGGAGGATGCAGCGGCTGCTGACGACTACGACATCCTGATCGCCGGCACCTTCGACATGAGCGCCTACATGAGCCGCATCGCCCCCCAGCACCCCAACAAGAAGTTCTGGATGTTCGATGCCGGCCCGGACTACGAGGGCAAAGAGGGCGGCTGCAGCAACAGGTGCGAGAACGTATATACCGTCCTGTTCCGCCAGAACGAAGGGTCATACCTTCTCGGCGTGCTGGTCGGCGAGCTGCTCAAGGCGGGCAGCCTGCCCGGCGTTGAGGGTCGCACCAAGGTCGGTATCGTCGGCGGCTTGGACATCCCGGTGATCAACGACTTCATCGTTGGCTTCAAGCAGGGCTTCGCCGAATCCGGCCTTGACCCTGAAGAGAACGTGCTGGTGCAATACGTGGGCGGGGATAGCCCATTCAACAACCCAGCCAAGGGCAAGGAGATCGCCAACGCGATGTATGACCAGGGCGCAGCGATTGTGTGGGGCGTCGCCGGCAACTCCGGCAATGGCGTGTTCGAAGCCGCGGTGGAGAAGAAGCTATACGCGCTGGGCGTGGATAGCGACCAGTACCAGACCATCGCCGATCCAGCCCAGAAGGCGACGATCATCACCTCGATGCTCAAGAACGTGGACAAGGGCCTGCTGCGTGCGGCCAAGCTGGACGCCGAGGGCAAGCTGGGGTATGGCGCGCCGGAGAGCGTGGGCGTGGCGGCTGATGCCGTCGGCGTGGCCGACAACGAGAACTACCAGAAGTTCGTATCCAAGGAGATTCAGGAGAAGGTGAAGGCAGCCTACGAGCGCGTCGCCAAGGGCGAGGTGGTCGTGGCATCAGCGTTCAAGTGACCTGTCTGGAGGCAACTTGACAATTGGGCGCGCGGCGCGTTAAATCACGTCGCGCGCCTTTTGCTTTGGCAAAATGCAAACTGAGACTGTCAACACAACGGACGCGCCGTTGGTGGAGATGCGCCACATCACCAAGATTTATCCCAACGGCGTGCTGGCGGACAACGACGTTTCATTCTCCGTGCGCGCCGGCGAGATCCACGCCCTGGTCGGCGAGAACGGGGCCGGCAAATCCACGCTGATGAAAATCCTCTACGGCATGGAGCGTCCCACCTCTGGCCAGATTTACCTGCGTGGTCGGCCGGTGCAGATTCATAACCCGCACGAGGCGATCGCGCTGGGCATCGGCATGGTGCACCAGAACTTCATGCTGGTGCCCTCGTTCACCGTCGCCGAGAACATCGTGTTAGGGGTTGAACCTCAACGCGGGGCGTTCGTGGATAAAAAGCTCGCCATTAAAGCGACGCAGGAACTCTCTCAGCAGTACGGCCTGCAAGTAGACCCCAATGCAATAGTAGAGGTGGTACCGGTGGGCATGCGCCAGCGGGTGGAGATCCTCAAGGCGCTCTACCGCGGGGCGAATGTGCTGATCCTGGATGAGCCGACCGCCGTGCTCACGCCGCAGGAGACGCACGAACTGTTCATCGCCATCCGCCAGCTCGTCCAGGCCGGCAAGACGGTGATCTTCATCTCGCACAAGCTGCGCGAGGTGATGGAAATCAGCGACCGCATCAGCGTGATGCGCGACGCGCGCATGGTCGGCACGGTCAACAAGGCTGACGCCAATGAACGACTGCTGGCCAAGATGATGGTCGGGCGAGAGGTCTTCCTAAATATCGAGAAGCCACCAATCCAGCGCGGGCCAGCTATCCTGAAGGTGCGCGACCTGGAATATGCGACCGAGGCTGGCGTGGAGATGCTCAAGCGCGTCTCGTTCAACGTATACAGCGGGGAGATCTTCGGGATCGCCGGCGTGGAGGGCAACGGCCAAACTGAGCTGGTCGAGGTGCTCACCGGTCTGCGCGCTCCCTTGGGTGGGACAATTGAACTGGATGGCAGACCAATCGCCGGCCTCTCCCCCCGCGAGGTGCGCCAGGCCGGCGTTGCGCACATCCCCGAAGACCGCCTGTCGAACGGGGTCGCTCTGGAGATGAGCATTCAGGAGAACCTGATCGTGGACCGCTACGACCGCTCACCGTTCGCGCAAGGTTTCTTGCTTCGCACAGCGGAGATCGCGCGCAACGGCGAAGCGCTGATCGAGCAATACGCGATTCGCGCGCCGGACAGCACGCTGCCGGTGAAGTCGCTCTCCGGCGGCAACATGCAAAAGGTGGTGGTGGCGCGCGAGCTATCCGCCCAACCGAAGCTGCTCATCGCCGCCCAGCCCACCCGTGGCGTGGACATCGGCGCGACCGAGTTCATGCACGAGCAACTGGTGAAGGCGCGCAATGCCGGCGTGGCCATTCTGCTCGTCTCGGCTGACTTGAGCGAGGTCATGTCGCTCTCCGACCGACTGGCTGTGATGCACGACGGGCGCATCGTTGCCATCTTCCCGACCACCGAGGGGCTATCAGAAGAGGAAGTCGGCCTGTACATGCTCGGGACAAAGACCATGACCCAGGAAGAGCTTGAACGCAATTGGTAAGCCATGCAAGTGACCCTCCCGACGACACCTTCTTTTGACCGCGCGGCCGAGCGGGCGCGCGTCCAGCGCGAGCGACGGCGCACCGCTTTCATTGATGTCTCGGTCACGCTGATCACCATCCTGCTGGCGCTGATGGTCGGTTTCATCGTCATGTTGATCATCGGCAAGGATCCGCTCCTGGCCTATTCGTCGCTGCTGAGCGGCCCGCTGAGCCGCACGCACCGCACCGGGCGCTGGATCGAGGACGCAACCACGCTGATCATCTTGGGCCTCTCGGTGGCGATACCGTTTCGGGCGCGGCAGTTCAGCCTCGGCGCGCAGGGGCAGATGTTCATGGCCGCGATGGTCGCTGCGGTGATCGCGATCTACGTCCCTCTGCCGCCCGTGATAGCCGTGTTATTGCCCTTGCTCGCAGCGATGATCGCCGGCTTCCTGGTGGGGCTGCTGCCGGGCCTGATGAAGGCCTATCTGAACGCCAATGAGATCGTCTCCACCCTGATGCTCAACGCGGTCGTCGTGTTGCTATATGACTTCTTCCTGACCAACGTCTTCACACCGCCCGGATCGCAAACGCTGCGCTCGGAGGCGATCCAGGTGAACAGCATGCTCGCCCGCTTCACAACCCTGTTGGGCGTGAACCTGGGCCGCGCAAACTTGGCCGTGGTGTTTGCGGCGATCCTAGTCATCGCGGTCTGGATGCTGCTCAACCGCACCCCGCTGGGCTACGAGATACGCACCATCGGCGCCAATGAGAAGTTCGCCCGCTACGGGGGCATCAACACGCGCTGGGTGATCGCGCTCTCGTTCGCCATCGGCGGCGCAGTCGCCGCGGTCGCCGGCGTGCATCTCGTGCTCGGCGTGCATCATCGGCTGATCCCAGGCATCGCCACCGGGCTGGGCTTCGAGGGGATCGTGGTTGCCCTGCTGGCGCGCAACAACCCGCTGCTCATCCCGATCACGGGCTTGTTCTACTCCTATCTGCGCGTCGGGGGCGACATCATGGAGCAAGAAGCCGCAGTCGGCGCCGAGATCGTCCAAGTGATCCAAGCCGTGATCATCCTGCTGCTCACCGCACAAGTCCTCGTCGAGCTTGTCAAAGCGCGCAGCCGGCAGGTGGGGTGAAGGGGATTTTGCGTGTTGCGTATTACGTATTGCGTGTTGCGTATTACGTATTACGTATTACGAGTTAGTTATGAAGCGAGAAGTTCAGATGTAAAAAAATTAAACCTTAAATAGAAGTTATGTAACGTTCTACACACAATGCACAAAACAAAATACACTACACGAAATACGTAATACGAAATACGTAACACGAAACACATAACACAACTCATCCTACACAACCATGGACCAAATCCTACAAGTCATCTTCAGCGCGACGTTCATCGCAGCGGTGTTGCGGGTCTCCACACCGATCATGCTGCCGGCGCTGGGCGGGCTAATCTCTGAGCTGGGCGGCGTGGTGAACATCGCCCTAGAGGGGATCATGCTGACGGCGGCATGCGCCGGCGTCTTGGTCAGCATCGCCACGCAGAGCGAATGGCTAGGGCTGCTGGCGGGCCTGGCTGCCGGCGCAGCGTTGGCGCTCCTCCTCGCCTTCTTCCATCTCAACTTAAAGGCTGATTTGATCCTGGCCGCGATCGCAATCAACATCCTGGCGTCGGGCGGAACAATCTTCGTCGTCTTCCTCCTCACCGGCGACAAAGGCAGCACCAGCGCCCTGGTGAGCAAACAGATGCCGTTCGTCGAAATCCCGCTCATCAAGGACATCCCCATCGTCGGGCCTATCCTGAGCGGCCAGAATTTGCTGACGTACGTCGCGTTCCTCGCCGTCGTTGCCGTCTCGATCTTCCTCTATCGGACGCGCACGGGCATCCACCTGCGGGCCGTGGGGGAGAACGCCGACGCTGCTCGCTCGGTGGGCATTGACGCGCGCAAACAGCAGTATCTGGCGCTGTTGCTGAGCGGCCTGTTGGCGGCCTTGGGCGGCATTTACCTCAGCATGGGTTACGTCAAGTTCTTCGCCCGCGACATGACCGCCGGCCGGGGCTTCATCGCGCTGGCCGCGATCTTCCTGGGCGGCCGGACGCCGCTCGGCACGATGATCGCTGCCTTGGTGTTCGGCGCCGCTGAGGCGCTCGCCGTCCAGCTCGGCAACCTGCGCATCCCCAACCAGTTGGTGCAGACGATCCCTTACTTGGCTACCCTGGCTGCGCTGGTGATCTACGCTGTGGCCCAACGGCAACGCGCCATCGCCCGCCAGCGCAAGTTCCGCCAGGCCACACAAGCCGCCCACTGACATGGAGGCGGCCCGGCTGCGTTCCAAGATATACGGCGGCGTTTATGGACAGGCGCTCGGCGATGCGTTCGGCATGCCGGCGCTGCTCACGCCGGCCCAGACGCGCGCGCGCTTCGGGCGGGTCACCGGCTTTCTGGCCGCGCCCGACGATCACCCGGTTCATGCCGGCTTGCCGGCGGGTCGGATCACCGATGACACCGAACAAGCGCTCTGGCTGGCGCAGCAGATCATCCGCGAGGGCGGCGTCTCGCTAGACGGCGCTGCGCAGGCCATCGTGGCATGGTATGACGCCGTCGGCGGTGACACCTGCCCTTTTGTCGGACCTAGCACGCGGCGCGGCGTGGCCAACATCCGCGCCGGCATGGACCTGCGGCGCAGCGGGCTGGGCGGCGATACCAACGGCGCAGCGATGCGCGCCTCGGTGGTCGGCCTGATCCATCCCAGCGACGTATCGAGCGCAGCGCGCGACGCCGCGACGACCGCCATCCCCACCCACAACACCAGCGTGGCCTGCGCAGCGGCTGCCGCCATTGCCGGCGCCGTGGCGCGCGCGCTTGACCCACAAGCGACGTTGCGCGACGTATTGCGCGCAGGCATCGAGGCCGCCGATATCGGCGCTCAACTCGGCGCGCCGGCGCTCGGCGCATCGGTCGCCCGGCGCATTGACCTGGCGATCAGCCTGGCCCGCGATGAGACGGGGGACGACGAGAGCAGAATTCAGGCCATCCACGACCTGGTCGGCACGGGGCTGGCCGCCAGCGAAGCGGTTCCGGCTGCGTTTGGCGTCGTCGCGCTGGCCGACGGCGACCCGATGCGTGCGGCAGAGATCGCCTTCGCGCTTTCCGGCGACGCCGACACCATCGGCGCGATGGCCTGTGCCATCTGCGGCGCGTGGAGAGGCATCGAAGCCATTCCTACTGCGCTGCGCAAGGCACTTCGGGCAGCGAATCCAGAATATGATTTTGACGCGATCGCAGAAGGGCTGCTGAAGATCGCGCAGGGGCGCGCGAGCGAGGGGCGCTGATACGTGTAAACAGTCACAGGTTCGCCACGCGCTGCCAGGCGCGTTTCGCCGCTTCGCGCGCCTTGGCCGCGATCTCCTTCTCATCCAGCGTCAGCAGAACGCGGTCGGCCATCAGCAGCCGGCCATTGCACAGCGTGTGGGTCACCATGCCGCCGTGAACGCCGAACAGCAAGTGCCAGGGGGCGTTCTCGGCATGCAAAGGCGTGAACGGCCGATAGTCAACCAAGATCACGTCCGCCGGCGAGCCGACTGTCAGGCTGCCGCTCAACGTCGGCCAGAAGCACCGCGCGATGCTGGCGTTGTTCTGATAAACCAGGCGCGCCACCACATCAGCCCCCATTGCGCGCGGATCGCCGGCGTGCACCTTGTGCAGCAGGTCGCAGACCTTCATCTCGGCAAATGCGTCGTTCGAGAAACCATCGTTGCCCAGCCCGACACAGATGCCGCGGGCCAACATATCACCGATGCGGGCAACCCCCACGCCATTGTTCATGTTGCTGCGCGGTTGATGAGTCACTTTGGCGCGCCGCTCGGCCAGCAAGTCCATCTCGCGATCACCAATGTGAATACAATGCGCGCAAAGCGTATCTTCCTTTAAGGCACCGTGCGCATCCAGGCGCTCCACCACTGACATACCATAGCGGCGGCGGCTGTCCTCTTCATCAGCCGGGTCTTCGGCTACGTGCAGATGGATAGGGAGGTTCAGTTGGCCCGCTGCCTCAACGCAAGCGTCCAGCGTCTCGTCGCTCACGGTGAACGAGGCGTGGATGCCCATCGCGGCAGCCAGCAGATGAGCTGAGGGCTGGGTTGCCAGCGACCGCGCGAAGCGCACGTTCTCCTGAATGCCCCGCTTGGCGCCGTCCAGTCC
>DAOTYZ010000324.1:0-4565 GCA_034434555.1 Candidatus Roseilinea sp. | reverse complement strand
CTGCGTGAGCAGCGCGGGCTGAGCCAGGCGACGATCGAGGCGTGGCAGCTTGGCTACAGCCTGGCCGACTTCCAGGCGCTCTTGACCCACCTGACGGCGCGCGGCTACAGCGCCCAGGAGCTGGTGGACGCCGGCCTGGTCATCCAAAACGAGGAAGGCCGCCGCTACGACCGCTTCCGCGGGCGGCTGATGATCCCGATCCGCGACCCGCAAGGCGAGGTGGTGGGGTTTGGGTCGCGCGCCCTGGACGGCAGCGAGCCGAAATACATGAACTCGCCGCAGACGGCCGTCTTCGACAAGGGCCGGCTGCTCTTCGGGCTGGACCGCGCCCGCCGCAGCATCCGCGACGAACAAAGCGCCGTGCTGGTGGAGGGCTACATGGACGTGCTGGCCTGCCACCAGGCCGGCTTCACCAACGTGGTGGCCGGCATGGGCACCGCGCTGAGCGAGGCCCAATTGCAGATGCTGCGCCGGCTGGCCCCGCGCATCGTGCTGGCGCTGGACGCCGACGCCGCCGGCGAGCGCGCCATTCTGCGCAGCGTCCAGGTGGCCCGCGAGACGCTCGACCGCGAGGCCGCCCCGCTGTTTGACGCGCGCGGCATGCTTCGCCACGAATCGCGCTTGCGGGCCGATATCCGCGTGGCGATCCTGCCGGCGGGCAAGGACCCAGACGAGCTGGTGTTGGGTGCGCCGGAGCAGTGGCAAGCGGTCATCGCCGCCGCGCGGCCGGTGGCCGAACACGTGATGGACGCGCTGTTGGCCGGCCACGACCTGCGCGACCCGGCGGGCCGCTCACAGGCCGTGCGGGCTGTCGCGCCCATCCTGCTCGACCTGGCCGACCCCATCCAGCGCGATGCCTACATCCAGCGCCTGGCCGCTCGGTTGGGCAGCAGCCCGCGCGCGGTGATGCTGACGGTCAACGCAGTTGCGCGCGAACTGCGCGGCCAGGTCAAGGCACGGCCGGCAGAACAAGCCGGACACCCGCGCAGAGGCAGCGATCTGGAAGCACACCTGATCGCCATCCTCAGCCAGCGGCCGCAGTTGCTTTTGGATGCCAACGTCGCGCTGACGCGCGCCAACCTGGACGTGCTGAGCGAGGCCGACTTCAGCAATCCCGCCCTGCGCGAGGGCTTCCGCCAGCTCAGCCGCGCTGCGCTCGGCGCGCCACCCCTCCCCGGCGACGAGGCCGAGGACTGGCTGACGATCATCGCCGATGAGGAAGCACCGCTCCTCGCCGGCGACGACGACGCCCTGCTGCGCGAGGCGCTGATTCGCACGGCGCTGCGCCTGCGCGAGCGCAACCTGGCCCGCGAGCGGGACGCAATCCATCTGATGATTGAGGAAGCCAAACGCTCCGGTCAGCAAAATGTCGCCGCTCACTATAATAACGACTTACAGCGCGTGTTGACCCAGCAATTGCGAGTACATAAGGCGCTGCATCTTCGGAGCGCGCTGCCTGTTCTTTGATTGACATGACAGAGGGGAATGGCAAATAAATCGAGACGCACACGGTCGCATCAGGAAGGCGATCCGGCGCTGAATGGCCACGAGCCAGCCGGCTACGCAGAAACCGCCGCATCCGTCTGGCTTGACGACGACCTGGAGGAGGCACGGCCGGACGACGACCAGTGGCTGGCAGTAGATGGGCTGGCGCTGGACGATGAGCAGGCCGAGGCCGAGGCGATCGCCTACGCGCTGACCAAGGCCGATGACGAGAACGCGCTGGACGACCTGACTGACCTCGACGAGCAACAACTCAAAGCAGACGAGGGCGCAGCCGATGGGATAGACCCGGTTCGGGCTTACCTAAACGAGATCGGCCACACCCCTGTGCTGACCGCTGAGCAGGAGCTGTGCCTGTTCGCCCAGCTCAGCGCAGCGCGGCTGGCCGATAGATCGCAGGCCGATGAACCGGTGCACCTCTCGCGGACGTATGCCCACCTGGTCGCGGCCTGGCATGACGTCCTGGCAGCCTGCGCCGCGCTTTCCAGCGCGCCGCCTGACCTGGCGGAGATGCTGCGGGCTGCGCGTGAGATGGCCGCGCCCAATCCCAACCCGCTTCCTAGTGCGCTGCAACAATACCTGCGAGCACTGGGATGGGGACGAAACCCCGACGTTGAGCGAATCAGCAAACCGCTCTTTGAGTTCGCGCTGGCCGCGCTCGTCTTGCCGCCGGCGTTCGTCGAACAGCTTGAGACGCACGCTGCCCACGCCCCCGACTTGCCCGAATGGGACGAAGTGAGCGCCTGGATGCCGCCGCCTGATGCCTGCGCCGAGCATCGCCGGCGGGTGGCCCAACAGGCCGAGGAGGCCAAAAACACCCTGGTCCGCGCCAACCTGCGGCTGGTGATGAGCATCGCCAAGCGCTACCTCGGCCGCGGCATCGCTTTCATGGACCTCGTCCAGGAAGGGAGCATGGGGTTGCTGCGGGCGATTGATCGCTTTCACGTCTGGCGAGGCTTCAAGTTCAGCACCTACGCCACTTGGTGGATTCGCCAGGCGATGACCCGCGCGATCGCCGACCAGGCCCGCACCATCCGCCTCCCGATCCACTTTATGGACGAGGTGAACAAACTCATTCATCTGCAACGGCGGATGACCCAGGCGCTGGGTCAGGAGCCGACCAGCGAAGAGTTGGCGCTGGAGATGGCACTGGAGATAGGCTTGTTAGATGAGCAGGAAGCGGCCAGGGTGATGGAAGCCAAAGCCAAAGGCGAAGCGCTTGCGCCGGGGCTGGCCCAAAAGTACGACCAGGCGGTCAAGCGCGTCCAGAAGATCATGCGCTTGGCGCTAGAGCCGGTCTCGCTGGAAGCGCCGGTCGGCACGGAGCAGAACAGCCTGATGGGCGACTTCGTCGCCGATGAAAGCGGGCCTTCGCCGGTCGAGCAGGCCTCTTTGCAGATGCTCAAGCAGCAGGTTCACAGGTTGATGGCCGGCCTGACCGAGCGCGAGCGAGAGGTGCTGGAGATGCGCTTTGGCTTCCGCGACGGTCGGGCGCACACGCTGGAAGAGGTGAGCCACGCCTTTCATATCACCCGCGAGCGGGTGCGGCAGATCGAGGCGAAGGCGCTGCGCAAGCTGCGCCACCCGCTCAACAGCCGGCGGCTGCGCGACTACCTGGGCGACCTGGCATAGCGCAGCCAGGCAGGAGCGCATTCACAGTTTGGGGTGGCCTGAAGCCAAGCATCTACAGGCCGCGCCGGCGACCCCGCAGCGCCTGCCTAATTCCCCCGCGTCCTGGGAAACAGCGATTGCGCCACCGCGCCGCTGTTTCCCCCAGGCCAAATGATGGCCCCGCCATCATGAGCTGTTGCGGGGGAAAGAAAGGTGGCTGTCGTGCTGAGCGAAGCGAAGCATCTGAAATCCCGCCCGGCCATATCGTAGCGGTGCTACGCCCCCCGCGCAGCCGCCACACCCTGCCTCAGTGCCCCCGCAGCGCTTCAGTCCAGGCGCGCGCAGGGGCGGTTCGCGAACCGCCCCTGCTGCGCTTTCGCTCAGAATGACAGGGTGAGGCAGGGTATTGGTGACCCTGGTGTGCTCAATTGGCAACGATGACATGAGCGATGCGCTCGCGGATGACCAAGGCGTGTGCCCAACCGCGCAGCCTCTCCTTCCGAATCGGAACACGCCCCGAGAAGCAGCGCTCCCTATAATGCGGGCATGACCGACGCGAGCGCGATGACGCCGGAGCGGTTCACCGAGATCGCGCAGCAGATCGAGGCCCAGGTCTCTCGCGTGATCGTGGGCCAGCGCGACGTGATTCGGCACACGCTCATCGCGATCATCGCCGGCAACCACGTGCTGTTGGAGGGCGTGCCCGGCCTGGGCAAGACCAGCCTGGTGCGCGCCTTCGCCGATGCGCTGAGCTTGCGCTTCGTGCGCATCCAGTTCACGCCCGACCTGATGCCGGCCGACATCGTCGGCACCGACATCCTGGAGGAACAGGAGGGCGGGAAGCGCGGCTTCCGCTTTCAGCCGGGGCCGATCTTCGCCAACCTGGTCCTCGCCGACGAGATCAACCGCGCCACGCCCAAGACCCAGTCGGCGCTGCTGGAGGCCATGCAAGAACGCACCGTGAGCGTGCTCGGCCGCACCTACGCCACCAGCAAGCCCTTCTTCGTGCTGGCCACGCAAAACCCGATTGAAATGGAAGGCACATACCCACTGCCGGAGGCCCAGCTCGACCGCTTCATGTTCAAGCTCAACGTGCGCTTCCCGAACGTGGACGAGCTGACGGTGATCATCGAGCAGACCACCGGCGACAAGGCCGGCCGCGCCGAGAAGGTGGCCGACGGCAACACCTTGATCGCGCTAAGCCAATTCGCGCGCCAGGTGCCGGCGGCGTCACACGTCACGCGCTTCGCCGCGGCGTTGGTGACTGCCACGCATCCAGACGGCGAGGGCGCCACAGAGATGGTGAAGAAGTATGTGCGCTACGGGGCCAGCCCGCGCGGCGCGCAAGCGCTGCTGCTCGGCGGGCGCGTGCTGGCGCTCATGAACAACCGCTATAACGTCGCCATCGAGGACCTAAAAGCGCTCGCCCCGGCCGCCCTGCGCCATCGCAT
>DAOTYZ010000323.1:0-6983 GCA_034434555.1 Candidatus Roseilinea sp. | reverse complement strand
GCGGCTTGGGACTGGCCGAGCCGGCCTGGCATCAGCCGCTGCGCGCGCTGAGCGGCGGCCAGCGGGTGCGGGCCAACCTGGCCCGCCTGCTGCTCCTGTCTCCCGACCTGCTGTTGCTGGATGAGCCGACCAACCATTTGGACCAAGCCGGCGTCGAATGGTTGGAAGGTTTCCTCCAGAAATGGGCGGGCACGCTGATCGTCGTCTCGCACGACCGCTACTTCCTCGATGAGGTATGCGACCGCATCTGGGAGATGACCCGACAGGCCGATGGGCGCGCGCGGCTATCCTTTTACCGCGGCGGATACACCGAGTACGTCCAGCAGCGCGCTGAGCGCCAGGCGCGGGCGTTGGCCGAATACGAAGCCCAGCAGGCGTCCATCGCCAAGCAGGAGGAATACATCCGTCGCAACCTCGCCGGCCAGAACGCCGCCCAAGCCAGGGGCCGCCTGCGCCGGCTGAACCGGCTGGAGCGCCTGGAGAAGCCGGCCCAGCAACGCGCGCTCGCGCTGCGCCTGCGCAGCAGCGACCGCAGCAGCGACCGCGTGCTGGCGGCGCGCGACCTGGCGATCGGCTACCGGGTGGATGGGGCGGCCCGCGTGTTGTTCCGCGTTCCCGACTTGCTGCTCTTGCGCGGCGAGCGCGTGGCGCTGATCGGCCCAAACGGGAGCGGCAAAACCACCTTTCTAAAGACCGTCATCGGTGAGTTACAGCCGTTGGCCGGCGATCTGGCGTTAGGCGCAAGCGTGCGGCTGGGCTACTTCGCCCAAGCCGGCGAGGGGCTGAACCCCGAGCACACCCTGTTAGAAGCCTTGCTCTCGACCCGCCGTGACCTGACGCCCGGCGAGGCGCGGCGCGTGCTGGGCCAGTTTCTGTTCAGCGGCGACGACCACTTTAAGCAGGTGAAGATGCTCAGCGGCGGCGAACGCGGGCGGCTGGCCCTGGCCCGCCTGGCGCTACAGGGCGCGAATTTGTTGTTGCTCGACGAGCCGACAAATCATCTGGACATCCCGTCTCAGGAAGCGCTGACCGAGGCGCTCCAGCACTTCGACGGCACGCTGTTGCTCGTCTCGCACGACCGTTATCTGATCGCGGCGCTGGCCACGCAGTTGTGGATCATCGAGCCGGCTGGCGGAGGCGAGGGGCGTTTCGTGGTCTTCAAGGGCAGCTACGACGAATGGCGGGAGGCGCGCGAGGCCGCCGGCGAGGCGAATGCCCCCGCGGTGGAGCCGGCTAGGCCGTCGGCGCGCCCTGCGTCCCCGCCCCCGCCCTCGAAGAACGCACAGCAACGCCGGCAAGCGGCGCTGGCAGCGGTCGAGCAGCGCATCCAAGCGCTGGAGGCGCAGTTGGCCGCGCTCAACGAGCAGATGGCGCAGGCCGGCGGCGACTACGCGCGCTTGCGCGCCTTGGGCCTCGAATATCAGGAAACCGAGCGTGCGCTGGCCGCGGCATGGGCGGAGTTTGAACGACTATCTGAGTGACCAGCGAGGGAGTGCAGTAGGCTGCTGGCCGACGAGAGCGAATCTTAGGGGTGGGCGAAGTGCAGGTCTTTGCCTAACTAGAAACCAAGAATGCATGTATGATCAATCCAAAACAGGAGGTTAAGTGGGTATCTGTCTCGCCTAGGCCGCCTCATAGTGGATATGCCTGCTGGTCATCCCGCCGCGACATAGCAATCAAGAGATGCGACGTCAAATGCAATGCCTTCAGGAGGGTGCACATGACGCTTGATGAGGAAATCTACCAAAGCATACAGAAACTTCCTCGACCACAACAAGAAAAACTGCTTGAACTCGCTAAACAGTTGTTGCAAGAACAATCAAGGCCAGAAGAGCTTGAACGAAAAGCATGGAATGTGCTTTCGCTATATGCGTTGGCGCATAGTGCAGAGGATGAGCCAGAGCTATACAGTGAAGCTGACATAAAAGTGCATTTTCATGATAGCCAAGAACAGAAAGGCCAAGGTATGTCTATGTAGCTTTAAAAATAAATATGTTGGTGACTGCAAATGAATAAAAAGAAGTCGGGTCAAATTGCTCTTGCGTTCTTTCCGGCGACCTCTATGCAGCAAGTCAAGCTGCGCCCTGTGCTCTTATTGCGTCAGCTTCCATACGGTTTTGATGATTGGTTAATTTGTATGGTTTCGTCTAAGACGCAAAATTACATTAAAAGCTTAGACGATTTGATAAATCAAGGAGATAATGATTTCTTGCAAAGTGGTTTAAAGGTAGCAAGTGTGATTCGGGCGGCGCGCCTGGCCGTTGTATCCGGTGACATCTTGCTAGGTGCTATCGGCCAAATCTCAGCACAGCGGCTCAGTCGCATTAGACAGAACATAGCAACATGGCTGTCGGGCTAAGATCGCGCACGAGCAAAAATCCGAGGGCAGAGCGCGCTCTGCCCTCGACGTTGACGGTTACTCTATCTCGTAGGTCACCTGCACCTGGATGGTGATCTCCTGGCTGCCCGGCGCGAGGGAGACCCCCTTGGCTGCGTTGCCCTCGGCGGCGAAGGCCATCATCGGCATGGGCGGGCCGCCCATGCTGAACTCGGAGATGGTGAGGGCGCGCCCCAGCTTCGCGCCGGCTGCGCTGACCAGCGATTCGGCTTTGGCCCTGGCATCGTCCATCGCCGCCTTGCGCGCGCTGGCTTCCACCTGCTTCATGTCCTCCACCTCGAAGTTCAGCCCCTGGACCACGTTCGCGCCGGCGTTGATCGCCGCGTCGAGCACTGCGCCGCTCTCCTCCACCTTCCTCACCGTGACGCGCACGATGTTGCTCACGCGATAGCTGCTGATCGGCCCAGGGCCGCTCTGGCTATACGCGCGCTCCGGAAAGACGCTGAAATCCACGGTGCGAATGTCTCTCTTGGCCACGCCGGCCTTCTCCAGGGCGGCCATGACCGCCGCCATCTTGCGGTTCACTTCGCTCAGCGCGGGGGTCAGCTTGGGGTTGACGGATTCTACGCCCAGCGTGATGCGCACGACGTTGGGGACGGCGCTGGCCTGGCCATAGCCCGTGACGGTGACCGTGCGGCGGAAGGATTCGTTGTTCTGCGCCGTTGTGCGCGCGTAAGTCAGCGATGGGGCAAGCGCAGATACGGCAAGCGCACCGGCGACCAGTGGGAAGAATAGGTGCTTGTTCATCTTACGATTAACCTCCTTATGGCGTGCTGCTCTTTAGACGCTGCACCCCAGCAGATCGTTCCTCGGTCTCAAATGCTGATGAAGCGCGCCTGTCGTTTGACCCAGCCGGCCAGCCGGTCGCAGATCGCCGCCACGACCTCATCCGGCACGCCGTTGGGGGTGGTGGACTTCAGCCGATAGTCGCATGGTTCGTTGACGTAGTCGCAGACCTGCCAAATGTTGCGCTGATCCAGGGCGATCTCGGTGGAGAACAGGTTCAGTCCGCACAGGCCGGCGATCTGTTGGGTCATGCTGCGCAGGATGCCGAGCTGAAAGCGTGCCTCGTCCTGCGGCGTCACCGGCTCGTGAACGTGGGTGCGGTCATCGGCCCAGCAGGGGAAGGTGCTGCCGCAGGCGTAGAACACGCGGAACCACGCGCGCCGCCCACCCAGCAGCTTCGGCTCGATCCAGGCCTGTAGGATGGTCTGATCGCTTGGCCACTCCTTGCGCTGCCGGAGCACGTCCTCCCAGCGCGTGGACGGCTGTAATACGCCGCTGCCGCCGCTGTGTAACCCCTTCACCGAGAACTTCCCGCCCAGCGGGGTCAAGTCCACCGGCGGCAGGCTCGGTTGCTCTTCGTAAGAAGGAATGATGATCAGATAGGGCACGTATAGCCCATGCTGGATCAGCGAGGCGTGCATGTTCAGCTTGTTCCAGGCGTGGCGCACGCGCGCGTAATCGTTGACCATCAGGGGGATGTTGCGCTGCATGGCCGGCACGTGGCGCTCATATTCCCCGCCCCAATCCCATATTCGATCCAGCCCTATCTTGGCCCGCAGCTCGCCGCGGTCCAGCCGCTCGGTAAGCTCAGCCAGGTCGTCCGGACCGCAAATAGTCGTCGTTACGCCGCGGGCGCGACAGGCGTCCTCCAAAAGGCTGATGAAATCGGCGTCATATTCCCAGGCCCATAGCACCAGCAGATCGGCAGGTGGGTGGGGATGGGAGGCAGTCATGAGGCGCTGGGAATATCACAGGATGATCAGCTCGCGCGTGAGGGTGGTGAGGGTCTCGCTGCCATCGGCGGTGACCAGCACGTCGTCCTCGATGCGCACGCCGCCTTTGCCGGCCAGATAGATGCCCGGCTCAACGGTAAAGGTCATGCCGGGCTGTAATATGGTGGCCTCGCCGCGAACCATGTAGGGTGGTTCATGGCCCTCCAGGCCGAGGCCGTGGCCGGTGCGGTGGGTAAAAGAAGGACCGTAGCCGGCAGACTCGATCACCGCTCGCGCGGCGCGGTCCACAGCTTCGCCGGTCGCCCCAGGGCGCGCCGCGGCTCGACCGGCGGCGTTGGCCGCCTTCACGACCTCATATACGGCGCGCATCTCGGCGTCCGGCTCGCCGATGGCGATTGTGCGGGTGATGTCGCTGCCGTAGCCATCCACCACCGCGCCGAAGTCAATCACCACCAGGTCGCCGCGTTGCAAGGGACGGTCGCCAGCATGGGCGTGGGGATTAGCCGCGTTCGGACCGGCCTGGACCAGCGGCTCGAAGAGCAGCGACTGCGCGCCGGCGCTCAGCAGATGGCTCATCAGCACCCCGGCGACCTCGCGTTCGGTCATACCGGCCCGGACGTGCCCCAGCGTCCGCGTGAACGCCGATTCGGCCAGCGCGATCGCTTGACGAATCTTCGCCACCTCTGTCGCGTCCTTGACCATGCGCAGCGGCGCGATCAGCTCGGTGGCGAACACGTGCTTAAGCTGGCGGACGGACTGGCTGAGCAGCGTCCATTCCATCATCCGCATGCCCAGCGGCTCGACCGCGATCGTCTTGCCGTGGAGGTCGCAGGCATTTGCGGCAGCCTCGAAGGCCGCCTGATAGGGGGTGCCGTCGGCATAGCTATAGGTGCGCCAGGCCAATTCGGCGCTTGCCTTGCCCACCTCGAAGGCCGGCGCAATTAGAATGGGCGGCGCGTCGTTGGCCGGCAGGAGCGCGACGATGGGACGCTCGCTCAAGTGCATGCGCAGGCCGGTGAAATAAACGAGGTTTGGTCCCGGCACCAGGGCGAGGAAGTCCACATTTGCAGCGGTGAGCTGTTGCTTCAGCCGGCGTAGGCGTTCGGCGAACATCATGGTCATGCTATTTTAAGGTGTGCAGTGGTGTATGTCTTATCTGGGTGCGTTCGCCGACCGGGCCAACCGCTTCAGTTAGGCTGGAATAGCGCAAACGTATAATGACCACGTAACGCCAGTGGACGCTGCTGAGAGGGAAGATAGGCGTTAAAGTAAGCATCCAGCGTTGATGAGCACGAAAGATATTCGCTGGATCCAGCATTCTAAGCACTTTCTCAAGGCCTTTGGGCAGTTGGGTAATCACTCCCCTGAGTAGTGCTCGGTAGTATAATCGGGGCCAGATTCCGACGGAGGTGGTCCCGATGAATCAATTCCCAGAACCCCCCTTGCCCTCGCTGTGGGGCCACCCATACCGGCAGTAAGGGTGGGCGGCCCCGTTGGGTCTGTCAGAACTGCGGGCGCTCGTTACCCTAGGCACGGCGATGTATCGCTTGCGTTGCGGAAGTGGCGCGCACCCTGCTGGTGGTGATGCGTCGGGGAAGCTTGAGCGCCGCTGAGGAGATCACCGGCCACAAATATGAAACCATCGGCCGATGGCTCCGGATGGCCGCCCAACACGCTACTGAGGTCCTGGTCCATGACCTGCATCTGAGCGAGGTCGAGGTGGATGCTTTCTGGTCGTTTGTCAAAAAAAGTGTCCGGAGGCTGGAGATCCAGACGCCTCGGAGGGCGGGGTGGGCCCGCGTTGGGGATGTTTGAGCCAGGACCGAGCGACTCGTTTTGTGGTGACGTGGGGCTTTGGGTCTTCGGAGGATGAGGTCGCGCCGAAGGTGGTGGCGCAGACGCGCCAGCGCACATCTGGCAGGAGGGGCGTGACCTGGATCAGTGATGGACGGCCGGTCTATCGACGGGCGGTTCGTCAGGTCTATCGGGACGCGCAACCGACGGGAAAGCGGGGGCGTCCGCCCTTGGTGCTCACGCCCGGGGTGGGGTTGACGCAGGCGGTCAAGCATCGTCATCAGGGCCGGATGGTGCGCGTGGAGGTGCGTCAGGTTCTGGGTAAGGCGGTGGATTGCCCCTATCCGGTGCATGAGGAACGGTTGAATGGCATGTTGCGCGATCGGTTGAATGCGCTGACGCGTAATGCGAAGACGACAAGGACCTGGGATGCGCTGGTGATCCTCTGTTTGTTTGAGCACAACTGGCTGCGGCCCCATCGGGCCTTGCGGGAAGCGGGGAAGGGCCTGCCGGAGGGGCGGCGATATCGGCCGCGGACGCCAGCGATGGCCATCGGGTTGACCGATCATATCTGGACCTGGGAAGAGTTCTTGACCTTCAAGCATTATCAATACCAAAAGGAGTGACTATCAGCCCCGCGAAGTCACTCATACCCAACCCTACTGTCATGCTGAGCGAAGCGAAGCATCTGAAATCCCGCCCAACCAAAACACCGCGAAGTCACCCAACCTCCCGCCTCAGCGACCCCGCAGCGCTTCAGTCCGGCGCGCAGGGGCAGTTCGCGAACCGCCTCTGCTGCGCTGCGGCAGCCTGGCAATTGATGCATAGCGTGCTCGCCAATCCCCTAAGCACTTTGCTAAGCTCGTAAACGGGGAGGGAGTGTCCCCCCGCCTCCTGGGAGCCGCTTTTTCCCAGGATGCGGGGGAAAGAAAGGGGGCTGTTATGCTGAGCGGCATCTGCCGGCCCGTTGCCTAGGCCACCCCGTGGCAACTTGGTTCGCTGCGCCGGTGCTCAGAACGACACGGTCGCCTGTGCCACTCCGCAGCGCTTCT
>DAOTYZ010000322.1:0-3314 GCA_034434555.1 Candidatus Roseilinea sp. | reverse complement strand
ATGGAGGCGCTGTTGCGCTATGGGCTTTGCTTGCCTTCGGCGTTGTTGGTGGCTTATGGGCTGCGCCTGCAGGCTGGCCGGCTGGTTGGCCCGCTGAAGAACAATCACCTGATCAATGTGCTGCGCGTGGCCGGCTTTGGCTTTGTCTTCTATGCCCTGTTTGAAGGGGTGTTCGTGCCCCAGGCGCCGTTCTGGCCGGCCACAGACGTGAACGCCGAGCGATTGTTCGAACTGACCGGCATTCCCATCGGCATCTACCGCAGCGTCGTCGGCGCAGTCATCGCCAGCTTTCTCTTCCTCTCTATGGATGCCTTTCGCATCGAGCGCGAGCGGCTGAACGAGGAGCTGCAGCGCCAGCAATCGCTGATTGCAGAACGCGAGCGCATCAGCCGCGACCTGCACGACGGCACGATCCAGTCCATCTACGCAGCCGGCCTGATGGTGGAGGACCTCCGGCACAGCCTGTCGCGGTTGTCGGAGCACGTCTCGACCACGGGCGATTCGCTGCTGGGCCACATGCGCGGCCAGCTCGATGCGATCCTGCGCGTGTTAAACAAGACCAACGAAGAAATCCGCAGCTACATCTACGACCTGCGGCGCTCGGTCGTCGGTGACGAAGACCTCAGCCGTGGCCTGCTCGACATCGTCACCGAATTCCGCATGCGCACAGCGATTTCCACCGACTGGCACGTGCAGGGCTGTCGGGCGATCACGCTGCCGGCGGAACAACGCCAGCACGTCTATCAGATCGTGCGCGAGGCGCTCAGCAACATCGCGCGGCATGCCGCAGCCACCCGCGCCTGGGTGGAGCTGCGCTATGATGACTGCGACGGAGATACAAGGGCGCAGCGGATACAAGTCCGAGTCAGAGACAACGGCAAGGGCTTTACCCAGCCCACCTTGATGACCGGACGCGGACTGTCAAACATGCGCGAGCGCGCAGCCCTGCTAAAAGCCAACTTGGAGCTGGAGAGCGAACCCGGCAAGGGAACGACGGTGACGCTGACGATCGTTGCTGAATCGAGACAATCTAGCTACTCACAACAGGATAAGCAAAGTCTGCTCATCGGCAATCGGTAATCGCTATGGCCAGACTACGCATCATCATCGTTGACGATCACGAGGTCGTGCGCATCGGTCTGCGCACACTGTTGGCGCGCAATCCGGATTTTGAAGTGGTGGACGAAGCGGCCACCGGCCAAGAAGCCATGCGCAAGGTGCTCATGCACCGCCCAGACATCGTGATCATGGACGTTCGGCTTGGGGGGATGAGTGGCATTGAGGTCTGCCGTGAGATCACCCAGGCAGCTCCCAACGTGAAGGTCATCATGCTGACCTCATACGGAGACGACGATACGCTCTTCGAGAGCATCGCGGCGGGTGCATCTGGGTTCGTGCTCAAGCAGATCGGCAGCGACGAACTCATTCGCGCCATCGAACACGTCGCTCACGGTGAGGCCTCGCTTGACCCCACCACGACCGCGCGCGTGCTCGCTCGCATGCGCGAGATGGCGCGCAAGCGCGAGGAGAGCGCGTTCTCCATGCTCACCGAGCAAGAGTTGCGCGTGTTGGCCCATCTGGCCGAGGGGCGCACCAACCGCGAGATCGCCGACCTCCTGATCCTGGGCGAAGGCACAGTCCGCAATTACGTCAGTAGCATCTTCGCCAAGCTCAACGTCAGCAACCGTGCTGAGGCGGCCGCGTATGCTGTAGCCCACAACATCCGCGACTATCTGTAGAAACTAATTTGTAGAATCCGGTTATGAAGACACACTATATCAATGGCCAATTTACCTCCGGCCATTCCAAAGATGTGATCGCTGTGGACAACCCCGCGACCGGCGATGTGATCGAGCACGTTGCGCTGGGCACAGCCGAGGACATAGACGCCGCAGTGCAGGCAGCAAAGGCGGCGTTTGAAAACTGGAAGCGCGTCTCGGCCAGCGAGCGCGCCGAGCTGCTGCACGAGGTGAGCCGCAAGATCCGCGCCCACGCTCACCAGATCACCGAGCTGCTCACCCGCGAAGAAGGCAAACCCGTTTCAGAGAACGAAGAGGAAGTCGTCTGGACCTATTCCACCTTCGATTACTACGCCGAGCTGGGCCGGCACAGCCGCGGGCGGGTGATCCCCAGCACTGAAGACGGCGTGCTCAACATGGTGATCAAAGAGCCATACGGCGTGGTGGGCTGCATCGTGCCGTGGAACTACCCGCTGCTGTTGCTGGCCTGGAAGGTCGCGCCGGCCCTGGCCGCCGGCAACACGGTGGTGATCAAACCCAGCGAATTGACCCCGCTCACCACGCTTCTCTTGTGCGAAGTGGCCTTCGACCACCTGCCGCCGGGCGTGGTGAACGTGGTGGCCGGCGACGGGCGAACCGGCGAGGCGCTGGTGCGCCATCCCGACGTGCCGATGATCGCCTTCACCGGCTCGCTCAGCACCGGCCAGAAGATCGCCAGCATCGCTGCGCCGATGATGAAGAAGACGCACTTCGAGCTGGGCGGGAAAGACGCCTTTGTGATCGCCGACGACGCAGATCCGGAGTTGGCTGCCCGTGCGGTCGCCTATGCCGCGCTGATCAACGCCGGCCAGGTTTGCACTAGCACGGAGCGCGTCTATGTGCCCAAACCGCTGGCCAGCCGCTTCACCGACAACCTGGTGGGCTTCGTCCGCTCGCTGAACCTCGGCGACGGCTTGGACCCCGAGACCGACATCGGCCCGATGATCGGCGACAAATACCGTCAGAAGGTCGTGGACCATATCGCCGATGCCAAAGCCAAAGGTGCGCGCGTGCTGGTAGGCGGCGGCGTGCCAAACCGCCGCGGCTACTTCCACGAGCCAACCGTGCTGGCCGACGTGAACCACAGCATGAAGGTGATGACCGAGGAGACCTTCGGGCCGGTCATTCCGCTGATGACCTACACCGACTTCGACGAAGCGATCCGGCTGACCAACGACAGCATCTACGGGCTGGGCGCTTGCCTATATACCAGCGACGCGAAGAAAGTGCGGCGCTTCTTTGAGGATGTCAAAGCCGGCACGATCTGGATCAACGACCCGCTCACGGATAACTACGCCGGCCCCTTCGGCGGCATGAAATACACCGGTGGCGGGCGCGAGCTGGGCGAAGAGGGCCTGGACGAGTTCCGCGAGACCAAGCACGTGCACTGGGACATCGAAGCGCGCCCCAAGCCCTGGTGGCTGCCATACCATAAGGGCTAGAACTCATCCCAAAGACGGTAGCCACCTGGGGTGCCTCCACGATTCGGGGCGCGTGTTCCTGACGCGACCAGTGGTCATCGCATGGGGCCACCAA
>DAOTYZ010000321.1:0-5544 GCA_034434555.1 Candidatus Roseilinea sp. | reverse complement strand
ACCGACTACGAGGTGGGCAAGCGCCACCACTTGCCCTTTATCGAGGTGATGGACGAGACGGCCCGCATGAACGCCAACGCTGGGCCATACGCCGGCCTCGACCGGTTCGCCTGTCGAGAACAACTGGTGGCCGACCTGAAGAAGGAAGGCTTGCTGGTGAAAGTTGAGCCATATATGGTCAAGCTAGGGCGCGGCCAGCGCAGCGGCGCGGTGATCGAACCGCGCCTGAGCTTGCAATGGTGGTGCGACGTGAAGGCGATGGCCCAAAAGGCCGCCGACGCCGTGCGCAGCGGGCGCATCAAGATCGTGCCGGAGCGCTTTGAGAAGGTCTGGTTTCAATGGCTCGACAACATCCGCGATTGGAACATCAGCCGGCAGCTCTGGTGGGGGCATCAGATCCCGGTCTGGTATGTCGTCGGCGAGCAAGGGGAGGCAAACGGCAGGCCCACCCAATACTGCGCGCTCAGCGAGGAAGAGGCCTATGCTGCGGCAAGGGCCGACTGGGGGCCGAACGTGGCGCTGCGCCAGGACGAGGACGTGCTAGACACATGGTTCTCCTCCGGCCTCTGGCCCTTCAGCGTGTTGGGCTGGCCGCGCGATACGCAGGACATGCGCCAGTTTTACCCGACCACCATGCTGGAGACCGGTTACGACATCCTTTTCTTCTGGGTCGCGCGCATGGTGATGCTGGGCCTGGAGTTGACCGGCCAGGTGCCGTTTACCACCGTATATCTGCACGGCCTCATCCGCACTGCCGACGGCAAGAAGATGAGCAAGAGCCAGCCTGACAAGATCATAGACCCGCTGGAGCTGATAGACACCTACGGCGCGGATGCGCTGCGCTTCTTCCTGGTCACCGCCGGCTCGCCGGGCAACGACATCAAGATGGATGCCTACAAGGTGGACGGCAAATGGCGCAGCGACCGCATCGAAGGCGCGCGCAACTTCGCCAACAAGCTCTGGAACGCGGTGCGCTTCGTGCTGGGCAAGCTCTCCGACGCCGATAACGATGGACAGCCGTCGCTGGCCGATCGCTGGATCATCACGCGCCTGCGCCAGACGATTAAGGAAGTGCGCCGGCTGATGGACAGTTACGAGTACGGCGAGGCCGGCAGGCTCATTTACGACTTCATCTGGAGCGACTTCTGCGATTGGTACCTAGAGTTCTCAAAAGTTCAGCTCAATCAAACCGTGCTGCTCCAGGCGATGGAAGCCAGCCTGCGCCTGTTGCACCCCTTCATGCCGTTCGTCACCGAGGAGCTATGGCAGAGGTTGAAGGAGGTCGCAGCCGGTCGTTTTGCGCTCTCCAGCTTCAGCTACCCGGCGTTGACGCTGGCGCCCTACCCGCGCGCCGATGAATTCGATCTATCCGCCGATGAGGATGAGCTGAAGGGCATGGCGCTGGTCCAGCAAGCCATCCATGCGATTCGCAACGCGCGCGCAGAATACGGCGTCGAGCCAGGCAAGCGCATCATGGCCTACATCAGCGCCGGCAAATACGTGGACACCTTCGTGGCCATGAGCGATGGCATTGAGCTGTTGGCGCGGGTCGCGCGTGAGATGGCGATCGCTGAGCACCTCACCTACAATCGCCCTGCGGTGACCCTCGCCTTGGGCGAGGTGATGGTCTATTTGCCACTTGAAGGGTTGGTGGACCTGGAGGCAGAGCGCCGCCGCCTGAGCGATGCGCTGGCCGAGCTGGAGGCGCAGATTGAGCGGAGCGAACGCCTGCTGGCCAGCGACTTCAGCCGGCGCGCTCCCCCTCAAGTCGTGGAGAAAGAGCGCGAGAAGCTGACCACGCTGATGCTTAAGCATGTCCAAGTGAGCGAGCGCCTGAAGGCGCTCGAGAGGCAAATGGGCATGCAACGCTGATACTGGGCCGGCAAAGACAGCACCTTCGCCGGTTCTCTCGGGTGCATCACCAATAGGGGCGACCTTCCACCACACGATGCTGCCAGCAAAGGATAGAGGGTGGGCGAAGGCACTGCCGTCGCCCACCCAGAGCGTTCTGCCCCTATCCATGAACGCACCCGTTCTCCCCAAGTGCGCTTGAGCGGCTGCGTTGGCCAGGGCCGCGCTGGCGAGGCGGGATGATTCCTCCGTTCTCGCATGAGGGGGCTGCTGAGTGAACGCGCCGTGCACCTAGATTAGGCTAGCATTCAATGCATGCGGCTGCTGACCCCGACAATCGCGGTGCTTTCTGTGCTGGTGGGCGTCTCGCTTGCATCCGCGCCGGCCCGCGCCCAGGTTACTCTGCCGCCGTCGGCAGTCGTCGTGGACGACAATGACCCGAACTTCGCAAAGTTCGGCCCTCCGCAGTGGTGGTATACAGCAACCGGCACGCCATTTAACTATTACGGCGGCGCGATGACCTGGACCGGCAACGTGCGCAGCGGCGCGCCGGTGAACTACGCGCGCTGGTCATTGCCGCTCACGGCCACCCTGCCGATGACCTACGAGGTGTACGCCTTTATCCCGCGCTACAACGCGACTACAACCAACGCGCGCTACCAGGTGGTTGTCAGCGGGGTCACCACCACGGTCGCCATCAGCCAGAACCGCTACCACGCCGAATGGGTGAGCCTGGGGACATACCTTTTCGGCCCGAGCGGCCCGCACTTCGTGCAGCTCACCGACGTCACCGGCGAGGCATCGAATAGTCGGCGCGTGGGCTTCGACGCGCTCGCTTTTGTGCCCAGGCCGGCGTTCCCGCCCTTGCCGGCCATGGCTTTCCTGCCGATAGTGGTCGAGGGTTCAGCAGGAGCGCTGCGGGCGACCACCTCGCGTTACATCAGCACGGTCGATCCGGCCCACCACTACGCGATGGGCTGTGCTGCCGGCCAGGCCGGTGAGCGCGGCACGGTCATCCTGGCTTTTGGCCAGCCGTGGGTTCAGGAGGGCGTGTATGGCGTGATCTACTACCGCCGGCCTGGTTACCCTTTTGCCTCTACCCAGGTGATCGCGGAGGCGGCCAAGGGCTTTCTGCGGGGCTACTGGGAGTGTGCGCCGCCGGATGCGACCTTGAAGGTTGCCATTGGCACGAATAACTATCGCGGCGCCACCCAGCAGCTCGACACCAGCCGCGCTCACGGCCAAGCCTGGGGCCAGATGATCGGCCAACTGCACGCCTGGTTGCAGGCCGAGGCGCCGCCGGATGTCCAAGACCGCTTGGCGGTGTTCGGCGGCAACGACATCGAGATGAGCTGGAACACGCCGGCCCTGACCAAAGCCTGGGTCGAGGGATACGCGCTGGCGACCAGCCGACCGTTTATCAATTTCGGCACCTGCGATGGCTGCCCGACGACCGGCAACCCAACCCAACCGCCCAACAACGGCTGGACGGTGGAGGACGTCTGGCAGGTGAACGGGCCAGCGTATGTGATCCCGTTCCCGGAAATCTACCTGCGCAACGGCGTGAACGCCGACCAGTGGTATCGCATGAGCCTATACGGGGCGCTGAATAAGGGCAGTAAGCTCAATTTCGGCGGGCTGCTGACCCAGTGGCAGGCCTGTCAGGACCGCGGCACGTGCGGCGGTCTCACCGACAACACGCCGCAGCAGGGCTGGGAACAACTTCAGAGTGCCCTGAACGCCGATCCGCGCACCGCAATGCCGCTGCCTCCGCCCAGCGACATCACTTGGCAAAACATCACCACCACGAACGGCATGAATAGCCAGATGGCCGGCGCGTTCAGCCCGCTCGCCGACGTGGTGCGCCAGCCGACGGGCCAGGGCGCTATTGTCGAGGGTGTGTTGCCCCCGCTGAGCGCGATGCACTTCCTGGCCGAGAACGCCTGGGAGAGCGCGCAGGTGATCGTCTTCGCCGGCTTGGTGCGCGACCCGGCCACCGGCGGCGACGACACACAGGCGCGCGGCGGTGTGGCCGTGTTCACGCTGGACGAGGTGGGGGCCTATATCTTCCCGCCTCGCCTGCTCCCCGCGCCGATCTCGACGAGTGCGTTGCGGGTGGTGCGTGCCGGGGGTGGCATCTTGACCCTCAGTGATGGCGCGACACTGCTGCGGTTCGACGTCGCTGCGCGCGCCTGGATAGAATGACGTGCAGCCAGCATGAAGAAGCGCGACCTGCCCACCAAGGTCTGCCCCACTTGCGGTCGGCCGTTCACCTGGCGCAAAAGGTGGGCGCGCGACTGGGAGCGCGTGATCTACTGTAGCGAGCGCTGTCAGCGCGAAGCCAGACGACAGCGCCGCCGAGGCTATGCTTAGCGCAGCGCTGAGCCGGCCAACGACCTGCCCTTCCAGCGCGTGCGGCCAGTGTAGTGCCAGCGCATCGAGTTCAGCAGGATGCCCATCCCGATGACGAACTGGGCCGGATACAGCAGCCCAACCCACCAGGGTTGACCGATGCGCCAGGCGACCAGCCCTGCGTCCAAAACGGTGAGCGCCACGGCCAAGATCGCCGGCCAGGATGGCTGACCAGCGAGGATGCTGACCAGCGCGGCGACCGGCGGCCAGACAAACAGCCCAACACAGGCCGCGAGAAAGGCCAGGCTGAGCGGGAGCGAGCTGAACAGGATAGCAAAGGCGTTCTTCGAGAACCCCTCCACCACCTCGCGGAAGCTGCGATACATCCGGCAGCTCACCCAGTCTCCGTCAATGAGCGCGATGCGCTGGCCGTGTTGCTTGAACAGCCGACCGAGCGCCACATCGTCCAAGATGGCGCTGCGGATGGCATTGTGTCCGCCACAGGCGAAGTAGGCATCGCGGCGCACCAACACGTACTGGCCGATGGCCGCAGCGTTGAGCAAGCGGTGGCGCCTTTCGAGATAGACGCGCCATTGCGAAAGCACGTTGTAAATCAAAGCGAAGCCGGCTGGCACGAACAGGCGCTCGCCCCAGCTCGCCATGCGCTGTTTGGGGATGACCGAGAGCAGGGCGACCCCCAGGCCCTGGGCGCGTGCAACGCCGGCGCGGATCGAATCGGGCCGATGCACCGTGTCCGCATCCACGAACAGCAGCCACTCACCGCGTGCGTGCTCGGCTAGGATCTGGCAGGCGCGGCTTTTGCCGTTTACGCCCGCCGGCAGCGGGCTATGATGATGAAGGACGCGCAGCCTGGCGTCATCCCTCGCCATGCGATCCAACAGCGCGCCGGTGGCATCGCTTGAATCGTCATCCAGCGCGACCACCTCGTAGCAAGGATAGTCCTGCGCGAGCAGGGAGCGCACACAAGCCTGAATATTGGCCTCTTCGTTGCGCGCCGGCAGCAGCACCGAGACCATCGGCGTATCGGCGACCGCGCGCCGCGCGGCCCAGCGGCTGAAGCCAATGTTGGCCAGCACGTTGGCCAAACCAACCAGCAACACGCCGATGACCAGCGACCAGCCCCACGTGGTCTCTGTGAGCAACATGTGAACACCCTGTGGAAGATGAAGCGCTTTTATCCGCCGGGCATGTTGACAGCCGCCGATAAGCTGGGGATGAGACGCGACGGCTCGCTCGATACAATCGCCTGTCCATGGTTGAGACGTTCGTCGCGCCGCCGCACAGCGTTGAGGCCGAAGAAGCGGTGTTGGGGTCGCTGCT
>DAOTYZ010000320.1:0-1640 GCA_034434555.1 Candidatus Roseilinea sp. | reverse complement strand
AAGCCGGCCACGCGCAGCACATTGATCAGGTGATTGTTCTTCAGCGGGCCAACCAGCCGGCCAGCCTGCAGGCGCAGCCCATAAGCCACCAACAACGCCGAAGGCAAGCAAAGCCCATAGCGCAACAGCGCCTCCATCGTGGCATTGTTCACTACGTCTACCCCGCTCACCAGTGCTCGGTTCGTGGCTAACACAGCGGTGAACACTAACACGATGACGAGGGGCACGTATAGCGCTGCCCATGACGGCACCGCCGGCTCGCTTAAGCGCAGACCGAGGCCAAGTAAGGTGGCGAAGGTGAGCAGATGCACCAGCAACTGCAGAAAGCGCAGGTTCTGGATGGTGTCGGGCGGCAACAAGCGCTGCTGAATGGGGATGAAGACGTTGCCCCACACGCCGACCGCTTCGAGCGCGCCGAAGGCGGCCAACCAGGGCAGCGCCCGACCCAGCTCCAACCGGCTGCGCTGAATGAACCACTGGACGCCCATCATCATGGCCAGCGCGAAGAACACCTGACCGTGCACGAATTGCACGATCGTGTCGTTGATGGTGAAGAAGACTTTGAGTGTCTCTACCACTCTTTAAGATTATCCTTCGCCTTTGCCTGAATGGGGGGAAGCTAAATCTCGGCTTAAGGGATGCCCTCGCCCGCCTGCACCCAAGGAAGGATACACCCGATTTGACCCTAGCCAAGGTGGGATGTGACTTCTGTCACAAAGTGCGGCTGAATGAAGGCACTTATCAGCTTCTACAAAGCTAACATATCATTCAAGCTGCATGTGGCTCGCAAGGAAAGCGGCCCTCCTGCTGGTCGGCGCGATAGTGCTCTTGGCGCCGATCGCGTGCGCGCGATTCTGCCAGCTACAAAGCGTCTCCGTGCGGCGGTCGTCTGCTGCGTGGTTGGCCGAAATCGCGCGCCTGCATGCCCTGCGTCTAGACGAGCGAGAGTCGCAACCATCCCATCACCACGCAGGCGATCATCATGCGCCGCTCTCGCGCATCAGACAATTGGTGCTCAGCGTCACCGAGTTTGTGCTTACGCAGTGCGAATGGCCTGGCGTGATGGTCGTCGGTTTATGGACGATGCTCCTGATGTTGCGCCTCGCTCAGCCGATCCTTCTTGTGCCAGAGCCACCCCCAAGACGCCTCGTCTGCGCTCCATGAGATGGGCTGCGACCTCGCCGCGCCACTAGGGCGCGTGCGGTGGGCGGCAGAGGCGCAGCGCTTTGACGAATCGCTTGCACGCGCAGACGCGCTTTGCCATGCGTGATTCGGGTATGTCTGTCTTGGAGCCGCTAGCGCGGGCGATCTTGTATCTATCACTTGCGTTGGCTGTGGGTGTGCCAATCGCAACGCTCAGCGCAGTGCTGCCGGCCTTGCGCCGGCTCGGCCTCGACGCCGCAGGAGTCTCTGCAGCGCTGGTGCGCTGGACGTGGAGGGCCGCTGCCTCGGCGCTGATCGGTGGGCTGGCCCTCTTCATCGCCCAATTCATCCCTCTAGAGTTGGCCTTGGAAGGCTTTGCGGAGTGGCTGGAGTTCCTCCGCCTCACCCTGCTCGGCCAAATGCTGATCATCCGGGTGGCGCTTGGGGCGCTGGCGCTGCTCACGCTCTGGCTGGCCAGCAAGGGCCGAGTGTCGTTG
>DAOTYZ010000319.1:0-8787 GCA_034434555.1 Candidatus Roseilinea sp. | reverse complement strand
GCTCGATGCGTTCGATCAGTCAGGCGCAAAGCGCATCCACGCCACAGCCATTCGACAGTCAGAAAGCCAAACCCTGCCGGCGGACGACATACGCTTCCCCACAACGCTGGCCCAGGCGCTGGCCGAAGGCATATTCGTGGCGACGGTCGAGGTGGAGCCGCCAAAAGGCGCCGACACAACCGAGGTTGAAGAGACAGCGCTGATGCTGAAGGAAGCCGGCGCAACAGTGCTAGACATCTCCGATATGCCGATGGCGCGCATGCGCATGACCGGCCTGGCCGCTGCCTATCGCGTTCAGGCCGGCGCGGACATCGAGACGGTCTTGCACTTCCCTGTGCGCGGGCGAAACCTGCTGCGCATCCAAGGTGACCTGTTGGCTGCCCATGCGCTCGGCATCCGCAACGTCTTCGTCACCATGGGCGACCCGACGCGCATTGGCGATTACCCGCAGGCCAACGACAGCCACGACATTGTGCCCACCGGCCTGGTGCAGATGATCAAGGAGCGCTTCAACAGCGGCCTGGACGGCTTGGGCACCTCCATCGGCAAGCCGTGCTCGTTCTTCGTCGGCGTGGCTGCCAACCTCACCCCAACTGACTTCGAGAAGGAAGCCAAGCTGTTGAAGAAGAAGATCGAATGCGGCGCTGACTTTGCCCTGACGCAACCGGTGTTCGACGCGACCGTCGCGCGGGAGTTCATTGCCTACTACGAGCGGGCATTCGGCAAGCTCACGCTGCCGATCCTGGCCGGCATTTTGCCGCTGGCCAGCGTGCGCCATGCGCAATTCCTGCGCAACGAAGTGCCGAGCGTGGTGATGCCCGAGCGAATCGTGCAGCGATTGGAGGCGGCCGGCACCAAGACGCGCACCGAAGGCGCGCGCATCGCCCTGGAGATCCTGGCCGACATCCGCGACCTGGTGCAGGGGGTGTACTTCATCCCGGCCTTCGGCCGCTACGACATCGTGGCCCGGCTGATCCAGCAGGTGGTGACCGGCCAGATCCAATCGTCTTGAGCACGGGCAGGGGCCTCGATCTTGCGCGATTTGCTGCAGCGCCTGGCAAAGATGGTGGCCGGCTACGGCGCCGTGCAATGGGCCGGTCCGCTGCTATCGCTGATCTTCACGCCGATCATCACGCGCATCCTCTCGGTAGACGATTACGGCGCGTCGGGCTACCTGCAGACGGTGATCGCCGCAGTAAGCACGGTGGCGATGTTTGCTCTGCCCCAGGCGCTGGCGACGCACTTCAACGACCGGCCGGGCGAGGCGCGTTGGCAGGGCACAATCACCGGCAGTGCGCTGGCCATCGTCATCACCACCGGCCTGACGCTTGGCCTCGCCCTGGCGGCAATCGCCCCGGCCATGGGCGAGGTGGCGCCGATCATCGGCGCGCACGTGGCCCTCGTCCAGTTCCTGGGCCTGACGTTGTGCATCAGCCTGGCAGCCACCGTGCTGGTCAACTCGGCGCAAGACGCGTTGCGCGTGCGCTGGGGCATCGTCCTCAGCGCGACCTCGCTCGTCGGCACGGTGATCTGCAACCTGCTGTTCATCGTCATCCTGAGGCTGGGCGTGACCGGCATGTTGCTCACGCCGCTCACGGTAAACGCCTGCGTCCTGGTCATCGGGCTGATCTTGATGCGCGGCTTCATCGGACCGCCGTCGCGCGAGGCGGTTGGGCGGCTGTTGCGCTCCGGGGCAGTGTTGTTACCGACGACGCTCTCGGTGTGGTCGCTCACGCTGGCCGACCGGCTCTTCCTCGGCCAGGTGGTGAGCGAGGCCGAGCTGGGCTACTATGACATCGCCAACAAGATCGCCGGCCTGGCCTACGTGGCAATGGCGCCGATCTACACAGCGTGGACGCCGCTGGCGCTGGCGATGCAGCATCAACCGTTGGCTCACATCCGCTACGTGCACATGGCGCGCTACCTCATCGCCGCCGCGCTGGCCATCGGCCTGTTGCTTGGCTTATTCGCCATCGAGATCCTCATCGTGCTGACGCGACCGGCCTACTTTCCGGCCGCACCCTATGTGGGCTTCCTGGCCTACATGCACATCTTCAGTGCCTTCGGCACCGTGTTCACGGTCGGCGCGATGATAGGCAAGCAACTCCGCTCGGTGAGCGCCGGCGTGCTGCTCGGCGCGCTGACCAACATCGTGCTCAACGCCGTGTTGACCCCGCGCTTCGGCCTGTGGGGCGCGACGGCTGCGACGATGGCCAGCTTCGGCGTCACCCCGCTTGTGATGTATGTGCTGGTACAACGCCGCTATCCCCTGCCCTACCCGATTGGCCGGCTGCTCGCTGCGCTGGCCATTCAGTTCGCGCTGCTGATCGTCGGGTTGTTCGTGCCGGCCATCGCCTTCCCGGCGCGCGTTGCGATCAAGCTTGCCATCTTCGCCCTGTTGCCGCTCGGCTTCATCCTGCTCGGCATAATCAGCTCGGCAGAGCTCAAGCACATCGGCGCGCTCGTGCGCGAGCATGTTTCAACGCGTGGGGGAGGCCGGCAGCAGTCATGAAGGCATGTGCATTATAATCGCGCGCATACGCTACGATTCGAAGGAGGACGGCTTTCACCTTGGAGCGCGTCTACGTACGGATTCCACCCGCCGCCAGGCGACCCTCACGCATCGTACGGCTGGGATACCGATTGCTCGGCAGCGCCCTGGCCCCGCTGACTTGGCTGATGGCGCACACGGTGAGTACACCCGGCCTGAGCTTTCATCCGCTTTGCGCGCGGCTGGGATGGAAGATGCTGTTCGGTCCTGCCGGGCCGCTGCGCGACCGGCGATCACCGCTGGAGATGCGCTGGCTGCTGCACATGGTGTTCTCGCCGATGGTGCTCACGCGCTACTTTGAATTCGACTTCGCCTGGCGCCATCTGCCGCGCCGGCCCGTCGCGCGCTACCTGGATGTATCGTCGCCGTTCACCTTTCCGGTCGTTTTCATGAGCGAAGGCGGCGCAGCTCAGGCCGATTTGATCAACCCGGACAAGCACGACCTCGCGCTGATCGAGCAACACATCGCAACATGCGGCCTCAGCGGGTCCTGCATCGCGCACGGCTGCCTGATCGAAGATGCGCCCTTCGCCGACGCATCGTTCGACCTGATCACGAGCATCTCGGTGATCGAGCACATCCCGCGCGACCGCGAGGCCATCACCAAAATATGGGCGCTTCTCAAGCCGGGCGGCCGCCTTATCCTCACCCTGCCCTGTGCATCGCGGGGATATGCGCTTTACACGAACGTAGACCATTACGGCCTGTTGGGCAGCGACGAGCAGGGATATACCTTCCTGGAGTACCTGTATGACGAGCCCATGCTGAGCGAGCACATCTACAGCGTCACCGGCCGGCCGGCACACTGCGAACTCTACGGCGAGAAGCGCGACGGCACATTGCGCCGGGAGCTGTTGCGGCGCTGGTCGGGCGAATACTGGCGCTTCTGGCGCGAGCCGATCTGGATGGGGCGCCACTTCCGCCGCTTCGACTCGATCGCGCAATTGCCGGGCGAAGGGGTGATTGGCCTCGTGTTCGTAAAACCATGAGCGAACCCACACTCTCGATCTGCATCGCCACGCGCAACCGGGCCGCCTTCATCGGCCAGACGCTAGACAGCATCCTCGCCCAGATCACGGATGAGGTCGAAGTCGTGGTCGTGGACGGCGCGTCTACCGACAACACCGAGCAGGTGATGCGCGCTTATCTACAGCGCTGCCCGCGTTTGCGCTACCTGCGGCTGGCAGAAAATGGCGGCATAGACCGGGACTACGACCGCGCCGTCTTGGAGGCACAGGGCAAATATTGCTGGCTTTTCTCCGACGACGACCTGCTCAAGCCCGGCGCAATCCAGGCCGCGCTGCATGCGATTGCCCAGGGCTATTGCTTGCTGATCGTGAACGCCGAAGCGCGCTCGGCCGATCTATCCACCTTGCAGCAAGCGCGCGTGCTGCCGATCGGCGAGGATCGAACATACGGGTCGCAGGATCAGGAGAGGCTGTTCGTTGACGCAGCCAAGTATATGTCCTTCCTGGGGTGCGTGGTCATTCGTCGCGACATCTGGCTGATGCGCGAACGCGAGCGTTACTACGGCAGCGCCTTCATCCACGTCGGCGTGATCTTCCAGGAGCCGCTGCCGGGCCGCACATTGTTCATCAGCGAGCCGTGGATCGTCATCCGCTACGGCAATGCCTCGTGGACGGCGCGCGCATTTGACATCTGGATGGTGCAATGGCCCAGGCTGATCTGGTCCTTCCCCCACCTCTCGGACGCTGCCAAGCGCCGCATCACGCGCCGGGAACCCTGGCGCAGCAAAGTGGTCATGCTGCTCTCGCGCGCCGTGGACGGCTACTCGATGCAGGCTTATCGCGAGCGCTACGAGCCATTGCTAACCAGCAGACGCGACCGCCTGTTCGCCCGGCTGATTGCGCGCACGCCCGGCGTTGCTGTGAACGCGGCTGCCCTGCTGGCCTTCAAGCTGGCGCGGCCGCACGACGAGCTGATGAGGGTGAACTTTCGCGCCAGCCGTTTCTACTATCGGAACTACTTGCGTTCGTTGTTCGGTGATCGGCGGCGGGGATCAGCGGGCCGGCAGGGCAGCCGGTCATGACTTCCGATGAGGGATGACCGACGACCCGACGACCGATGGCCGAGACCCGCCCCGACCTGAGCATCTGCATCATCAACCACCGCACGCCGGAGCTGGTGCACGACTGCCTGCGCTCGATCTACGCCACGGCCGGCGAACTGGCGCTGGAAGTCTTCGTCATCAACAACGCGCCCGACGAGGACGGCGCGTTCGGTGCTGTGATGGGCAACTTCCCGGCCGCCCAGGCGATCCAGAACGAACGGCCCCTGGGATTCGCCGCGAATCAGAATCGCCTGCTGGCGCGCGCCGGCGGCCGTTACCTAATGCCGCTCAACTCGGACACCATCATCCACCCCGGCGCGCTGCAGACGCTGGTCGGGTTCATGGACGCCCATCCGGAAATCGGCCTGGCCGGGCCAAGGCTGGTGTATGCCGACGGTCGGCTGCAACCCTCGTGTCGGAATTTCCCCGCCCTCTTGCCTGCGTTCATGGAGGTGACTGGGCTGTGGCGGTCGTTCAAGGGCAACCGCTGGATGGCCCGGCGCGTGGCCCTGTGCGATCCCCACACCACCGTGGCCGAGCCAGACTGGCTGAGCGGCGCATGCTACATCGTGCGCCGCGAGGTCTACGAACGCATTGGCGGCTATGACGCCGAGCTCTTCCCAACCATGTATGGCGAGGACGTCGAATGGTGCTGGCGAATCCGGCGCGCCGGCTGGCGGATCGCGTTCGTGCCGGACGCCGTAATAACCCACCTGGAGAGCCGCAGCGCCGCGCCCGACCGGCTGTATGCCATGTACGAGGGCAGCATGAAATTCATGCGCAAGAGCTGTTCGCCAGCACGGGCGTTCGGCGTGCGTATGGTCGCATCGGCCGGCGTGCTGCTGCGTTGGTTGCGCGCGCGCGACGGCGACGAGCGCGCAACGTATCGCCGTGTCCTGCGATTGCTCCTGTCGGGCAAATCGTGAATACGCCGGTATGACCGACCTGTCCGTCATCATCCTCACCCACAACACACGCGAGCTGACCATCGCCTGCGTGCGCGCAGCGTTGAACGACCTGGCCTCAGGCGGGCTGAATGCGGAGGTGATCGTGGTGGACAATGCCTCGACCGACGGCACGGCGCGGGCGATTCGCGAACAGTTCGGCGCCGTGCGGGTGATCGAAAACAAGGAGAACGCCGGCTTTGCCCGCGGCAACAACATCGGGCTGGCCGCGGCAAGAGGGCGCTATCGCCTGTTGCTCAACTCCGACGCCTTCGTGCAACCCGGCGCGTTGCGCGCCTTGGTGGCGTTCATGGATGCACATCCGGACGCCGGCGCGTGCGGGCCGATGTTGCTGAACGAAGATGGATCGCTGCAGCCTTCGGGGCGGGCGCTGCCGAGCGTGGGGAGCGTGTTCGCAGACATGACCAAGCTCTACCGGGTCTCGCGGCGCGACGTGTTCGAGCAACGCGGGCGTGACTATGGGCAGGTGGCCCGCGTCGGCGAGATCTCCGGCGCAGCCCTGATGATCCGGCGCGAGGCGTATGAGGCGACCGGCGGCTTCGACCCGGCTTTCTTCGCTTACTACGAGGACGTTGACCTGTGCAAACGCATCGGCCAGGCGGGCTACGCGATCTACTACGTGCCGGATGCAAAGGTGACGCACCTGTGGAAGCGCACCAGCCGCGCGCTGCCGGAGATAAGCTACCGCGCTGGCCAGGACAGCCTGCGCTACTACTTTCGCAAGCACCACGGCCGGGCGGCCGAAGCCTGCATACAGCTCATGCTGGCTGCCCGGGAAACGACTTTGGCGCTGGCGTCGCTGTTGCGAGGGCAGTTCGCCGACGCGCGGTTCCACGGCCGCATGCTGGCCCGTGCGTTAACAGGCCGGTCGCTATAATTCCCGCATGGTTGTCCTCGAGCCGCACAGTAAGCCATCGGACCTGGCCGCGCTGCGCGACCCCGCCTACCTCGCGAGTCGCATTGCCGGCGACCATCTGCCCTACTTGCGAGAAGAGGAGAGCTGGATCGCTCCCCTCGCCCCACGGTCATCGCCATCTTGAACGTCACCATGTTCACCTCGTGGCAGGTGCGCTGCGGCATTGCCGACTACAGCGCGCACCTGGCCGACGCGCTCAACCGGCTCGACGACGTGCGCGTCACGATCGTGCCGTTCGACCGGCGGCCCCACACCCGCCATGATTACGAGCGCTGGGGCGAGCAGATGAACGCCGGCGACATCGCCCACGTGCAACACGAGTACAGCTTCTTCGGCTACTTGCTACCCTGGCGCAACCACTTCGACGCCTTCGCCAATCGCATTCGCAAGCCGCTCGTCATCACCCGGCACGTCTCGTTCGATGGCCCGCTCGCAGTGCCGGGGCGCGGCATCCGCCACGTGGCGGCGCAAACCAAATGGTCGCTCTACAACCGCTGGCTCGGCCGATATGCGCGCTATTTGAATAAAGACCTCTTCGAACGGGCCCAACAGATCATCGTGCTGAGCGCGCGGCTGAAGGCACACCTCGTCGCCCGCGGCCTGTCGCCGGACAACATCCACGTCATCCCCGCCGGCGTGCCGGACGCGCCTCGCGCGACGCCCGAAGAGGCGCATGCCCTGCGCGAGTCGTGGGGCTGGCCGGCGCCACACAAACGCATCATTTGCCAATTCGGCTTCATCGCCCCGCCCAAAGGACACCTGCTGGCGTTGGAAGCGCTGACCCGCCTGCCGGACAACTACGTCTTGCTGATCGCCGGTGGCTTACGCGTGGAATCGCAGCGCTGGTATCTCGATGCACTGCAGCGCCGAATCGCGCAGTTAGGGTTGGGTGCGCGCGTGCGCATCACCGGCTATCTGAGCAAAGCCGACGTCGCCCGGCACCTGGCAGCCAGCGACCTGCTGATCTATCCGAACACGCATGCTGATTTCTCCTACTCGCTGGTGACCGGCCTGGCCCACCAGACCACGCCGGCGCTGGCGTCGGATCTGGAGTCGCATCGCGAGATCGCCGGCTACTGCGACGGGCTGGCCCTGTTCCGCTGCGGCGACGCAGATCACCTCGCTGGCGAAATTCGGCGCATTGCCGATAGCCCGGACGCTCGCCAATCCATGCTGGAAGCGATAGCCAGGTTCGCCCGCGAGTACTCGTGGCTGGAGATCGCCCGGCGCACGCGCGAGGTGTATCGCCTGTGCCTGCCGGCCATTTCACTGCAAATCAATCCTCTCCGTTGACCAGCGCGCGGGCCAGGCGGTTGTGCTGCTCCAGCAGCGGGCCGAGGTCTACGGTCGTGAGCTGGCCTTCGCGGACGACCACGCGCCCATTGATGACGCTGTAGGCCACATTCACCGGCGCGCAGAACACCAGCGCAGCTACCGGATCGTGCAGGCCGCCGGCGAAGGCGAGCTGATCCAGGCGAAAGGCGACGAAGTCCGCGGCCATGCCCGGCGCGAGCGCGCCGATGTCGTCGCGGCCCAGCACGCGCGCCCCGCCGATCGTGGCCAGCTCCAGCGCCTGGCGCGCGGTCATCGCGCCCGGGCCGTAGCCGACCCGCTGCAGCAGCATGGCAGTCCGCGCTTCGTTCAACAGATGGCCGGCGTCGTTAGACGCTGACCCGTCCACGCCCAGCCCCACCGGCACGCCGTGTGCGCGCATCGTGCGCACTGGTGCAATCCCAGAAGCCAATCGCATGTTCGAGCACGGGCAATGCGCCACGCCGGTGCCGGTGCGCCCGAAGAGGGCGATGCCGGCGTCATCCAGCTTCACGCAGTGCGCGTGCCAGACATCCGCGCCGACCCAGCTCAGGTCCTCGGCATACTCCGCCGGCGTCATCCCAAATTGGGCGCGGCTATAGGCCACGTCGTTGTCGTTCTCAGCCAGGTGGGTGTGGAGGGAGACACCGTATGCGCGCGCCAGCCGCGCCGACTCGCGCATCAGGTCGCGGCTGACCGAGAACGGCGAGCAAGGGGCGACCACAATGCGCAACATGGCGTAGCGCGAGGGGTCGTGATACGTCTCGATCAATCGCTGGGTGTCCTTGAGGATCGCGTCTTCTGCTTCGACGACGCTATCGGGCGGCAATCCGCCCTGGCTCTCGCCCACGCTCATCGCGCCGCGGCTGGCGTGGAAGCGCATCCCCATCTCCAGCGCGGCCTCGATGCTGTGGTCCAGCCGGCAGCCATTCGGGAAGATGTACAGGTGGTCGCTGGTGGTGGTGCAGCCGGA
>DAOTYZ010000318.1:0-7769 GCA_034434555.1 Candidatus Roseilinea sp. | reverse complement strand
TACTACGGGCTGGATGCGCTCAGGGTGTTGGGCGGCGACTTCGCGCTCTACTTCGCGGCCAACAACGGGCGCGAGGGGCTGTTCATCTACGCGCTGGCCGCCGGCGTCGCGCTGCTGGGACGCACGCCCGAAGCGCTGCGCGCCACCTCAGCCGCGATCGGGTTGCTCACCATCGCCGCAATGTACTTCGCCGGCCGTCAGATGTTCTCGCCGCGCGTGGGCCTGTTGGGCGCGGCTATCCTGGCCGTCAACTTTTGGCATCTGGCGCTCAGCCGAGTGGCCTTTCGGGCGATCACCCTGCCGGCCGTCCTCTGCCTGGCCGTCGCGCTCGCCTTCGCTGCGCTGCGCGCTGCGTCGCCTAGCCGGCGTGCGCGCCTGGCTGGCTTGGCGGGTTTCACGTTTGGGCTGACGCTCTACACCTACACCTCGGCGCAGCTCGTCTTGGCCTTGCTCGCCGTAGGCGGCGCGCTCACTTGGCTGACGGTCGCCCGCTCTGCGGACGATCCCGTGATCTGGCGCCGGCCCGCGCTGGCGTTCATCCTCGGCCTGGCGCTGGCGCTCGCTCCATTGGGCCTCTGGTTGACGCGCCACGCCGAGCTGTACTTCGCGCGCGCTGGCCAAGTGAGCATCTTCAACCCCGCGATCAGCGGCGGCGATCCGCTCGGCATGTTGGGGACGAATCTGACAAAGGTGGCCGGCATGTTCTTCCTTCAAGGCGACCGCATCTGGCGGCACAATCTGTCCTTGCGGCCTGTCTTCGATGGCTGGCTGGGGCCGGCGTTTGTGTTGGGGCTGGTGGCGTGCGTGAGACATCCCTGGACGAGCCGCTCCGCCGGCGTCGCCGACCGGATCGGGGCGCCGTTCGCCCTGCTCTGGCTGGTGGTGATGCTCATCCCCACGGCCCTGGCCGAGGACGCGCCGCACTTTCTGCGGGCGGTCGGCGCGTTGCCGGCTGCTTGCCTGCTGGCGGCGGTAGGGCTGGAGCAGGGCCTCGCTTGGCTCTCGCGTCGCGGCCTGCTATTGGGGCTGGCCGGCCTCTTGCGCTATCGCGTCAGCCCGCCGGCGTTTCTGGCGACGCTCGTCCTGCTCATCAGCGCCGTCAACACGACGAACGATTACTTCAACGACTACGTGCGGCGCGACCTCACCCGCTATTGGCTTGAGGCGCACAACGTGCAACTGGCGCAGTTGATCAACGCGCACGCCGCGGGCCAGTCCTGTTGCCCTGCGTTGCCCGCGACCGCCATTTGGCTTCAAGACCGGCTGGCCAACGACAACCCAGCCCTGCGGTTCCTCGCGGGGGAGCGTTGGACGAGCGTCTCGGATGGCGAGGCCAGCCGGCCACCCGCGGCGCAGCCAATCCTGCTGATCGCGGATCCCAACCATTCCTGGGCGGCGCTGCGCGCCCGCCTGCCGACGCCGGCCACGCTGCGCGTGTTCGAGGGGCCGCTGGCCCAAGGCGACAACGACCCCGCCCCTCGCCGCGCGTTCATCGCTATCCGAGCCAAGCCAGCGGCGCACGCTGCCCAAGCGCTGGCCGACTTTGAGGGCGGGATCGCGCTGCTCGCTGCGGAGGCGAGGCCGACCGACGCCGAAGGCACGCGCTACGCCATCACCCTCACTTGGCAAACAAGCCAACCAATCGGTGAAGACTTGGCGGTGTTCGTCCATTGGCTGCGCGGCGGGCCACAGCCGATCGCCCAGGCCGATGGCAGTCCGGCGGGCGGCTATTTGCCCATGCCGACCTGGCGCGTTGGCGATCAAATTGTGGATGAACGCACGGTGCAGTTGCCGGATCGCGCTCAGGCCGGCGACGTGGTGCGCGTGGGCATCTACCGGCGCGAGGACAACCACCGTCTGCGCGTGCGCGGAACAGGAGACGACTCGGTTATGATCACGGCTTTGCGATAGCCGGCTATGCGGATCATCAGGTTGCTCGGTGCTGCGTTGGTGGCGCTGGCGCTCTCCAGCGCGCACGCGCAAATAGAGGGGACGATCCTCAGCGAGGGGTTCGAGGACAACTTTAAGGCCGACCCGAACTGCAAGCAGGGCATCTGTAACGTGCCAGAGGGCTGGGGGGTGTGGTATGTCCCGCGCACAGAGAACGACCCGCCGGGGGTGAACTTTCAGCCCCAGGCCGATCGCGCTCCCGGTCGTGCCCGCAGCGGTTCATCGGCCCAGCGCTTATGGGTTGAGAGCGCCACCTTCACAGGGGGCATCTACCGAATCGTCACCGGCGTGCCGGTAGGCGCGCGCGTGCGCTTCACCATCTGGGGCCAGGTGTGGTCCACGAACGACAACAGCCCGATCTCCTCACGGCCCTCGCGCGATATTCGCGTGAAGGTGGGCATTGACCCGCTGGGTGGCGACAACGGCCGGCCCAGCCCTTTTAACGGCCAGGTAGTCTGGTCATCTGAGCAGGAAGCTAAAGACGCCTACGTGCAGTTCAGCGTAGAGGCAGAAGCCCGCGCGCCAACCGTCATCCTTTACACCTACACGACAATGAAGGACAGCGTGCGCCACAACGAGGTGTTCTGGGACGATGCCAGCCTGGAGAGCATCGCGCCGCCGGCCACGCCCACGCCGGAGGCGACAGCGACGGCGGAGCCAACCGCGCCCGTCGCCGCCCAAGCGCAGCCGACCCCCATTCCCACGCCGCAGCCGGCGGTGACCTACACGGTCAAGGCGGGCGACACTCTGTTCGGGATCGCGCTGGCCTACAACGTCACCCTCGACGAGTTATACAAGAACAACCCAGGCGTGCGCGCCGAGACGCTCCAGATCGGCCAGGTGCTGATCATCAAGCCGGGCGCGCCAGCCAACCCAGCCCCTCCTGAGCAGGTCGCAGCGCCGCCGAATGCCGTGCCCGGCGATGCTCCCACCACTGCGACGCCCAGCGCCGGCCAGGCCTGCGTCCAGGCTTTCTTCGACGACAACGGCAACGGGCTGCGCGACGAAGCCGAGGAGCTGGTGCTGGACATCGCCTTCACCGTCACCGCCGGCGGCACGGTGTTCGGCAGCTACGTCACCACAGGGAATGAACCGCATTGCTTTGACCTGCCGAACCAGGCGTACACGGTCGCTGCCCGCGCCCCGGAGCAATACGTGGCGACGACGCCGCTCAACGACACCGTGAGGGTAAACGGCGCGCGCGCCTTCTTCTCGGTGGGCCTGCGCCGGCTCAGCGATGGCTTCGCCGACGTGAGCATCACGCCCACGCCGCAACCGCCGGCCATGCCCGACAGCAACACGACGCTCGGCGTGCTGACGATAGCGGGTGGGGTGCTGCTGCTGGTCGGCGTGATTGGGCTGGCGTCCTCCTTTGTGCTGCGGGCGCGGCGCCTGTGATGACGCGGCTGCTGGGCGGCCTGCCCACGCTGGCTTGGTTGTTGGTCTGTGCGCTGGCCGCAGCCAACGTATGGCTCGGCCCAGGCATCGTGAACACGCGGATGGGCGGCGACAGCCCCTTTTTGCTCATCCGCACGTTCGAGCTGGCCGAGAATCTGAAGGCCGGCGTCTTCCCGGCCCGCTGGATGGCGAACGCGGCGTTCGGTTTGGGGTACCCGTTCTTCAACTTCTATGCCGCCCTACCCTACTACCTGGCTGCTGCCCTACATGCGCTCGGCGTTGACTTGCTGAGCGCGATCAAGCTGACTCAGACCCTGGGCATGATCGCCGCCGGCGCGGCCATGGCGCGGCTGGCGGAGGATGTGCTGCCGTGCGCCGACGCGCGCGCCCACCGATGGGCGGTCGCCGTCGCCGCCGCCGCCTACGCAGTCACGCCATTCCACCTGGCCAACATATACGTGCGCGGGGATTCGCTTTCAGAGTTCTGGGCGTTCGTTTGGTACCCGCTGATCCTATGGAGCATCCATCAGTTGGTCGCCGCATGGGCTGATCCGCGCGGCGCAGGCCGGCGCTGGGCGCACCTCATCGGGCTGGCGCTTGGGCTGGCCGGCCTGGTGCTCACCCATAACGTCTCGGCGCTGATCTTCGCCCCGTTCGCAGCGCTCTACGCATTAGCTCGTCAGGCCGTCCAGCCGATGTCCCTCAGCCGGCGGGTAGGGACGTTGGCCGCGCTGGCCGGCGCGGCCGGTTGGGCGCTGGGGTTGAGCGCCTGGTTTTGGCTGCCGGCGCTGGGCGAGGCGAACCAAGTCCAGTTGGACGCGCAGACCACCGGCTACTTCTACTTCGCCAACCACTTCCGCGTGGAGAACCTGGTTCAGCTCGCTGTGCTGTTCGACTATAGCGTTGACCAGGATTTGGACGCCTTCGCCATCGGCGGGCCGCACGCCCTGGCGACGCTAATCGGCGCGGCGATCTGGCCATGGGCGGCGCGCCGGGCTGGACAGCCGCTGTACTCATGGTTGCTGATCGTCCTGGGCTGCGCGTTGAGCGCGTTCATGATCACACCCTTCTCCACCGCGATCTGGGCGCACGCGCCGCTGCTGCCGCTGGCGCAGTTCCCTTGGCGCTTCCTCTCGGTGCAGGCGTGTTTTGGCGCACTGTTGATCGGCGGGGTCGGCCTGGCCGGGCCGATGGTAGGGCGCATCACGCTGCGCATGGGGCGCATCACGCTGCGCCCCAACAGTGGGGCGGTTGCGGTGCTCACCATGGTTGTCCTGGGCGCGTCCAGCCTGGCGCGCTTGCCGAACGCGCGCCTGGAGATTCAAGCCGGCGATGTCTCGCCTCGGACGATCCAGCTCTATGAGTGGTACACCGGCAACATCGGCACCACCATCCGGCACGAGTATCTGCCGGCCACGGCCCTGCCCGTGCCACGCACCGGCCCCGAGCTGCTCGGCCTGAGGCGCGCTGCGGTGCTCGCCGCCGATGAAGTCGCCGAGGAGGTGGTTCGCTCGACGCTGCGAATGGCCTCGCCCGCCGGCCAGCGCTGGGAGATCACGGCGCAGCGCGCGGTCACGATCGCCCTGCCGATGTTGTATTGGCCGGCCTGGCAGGTATGGCTTGATGGCCAGGCGTGGCCGAGCTGGCCGCATCCAGGGTCAGGCTGGCTGGCGCTGGCCGTGCCGGCTGGGTCGCACCAGATTGAGGTGCGCTGGACCGGCACGCCACTGACGCGCCTGGCCGAGTCGGCCTCGGCCTTGGCCTGGCTGGGCCTGGTCGCGCTGGTCGTTTGGCGCGTTGGGCAGGCAGCAGTCACGACGCGCCGGCGGATCGCTGGCCAAGCGCTGGTTGCGCTCGGATTGATCGGCGCGGCGATCGGCCTGGGTCGGTTGCTCAGCCCGCCCTATACGCCGCCACCTTTGCAAATGCTCGACTTCGAACGTCGCCCCTTTCCCCATCGCGCGCCGGTGCGCTTCAGCGGGGCGGGCGAGGCATACACGTTAATCGGCGCGACGATCGAGCCGGCGACGCTGCGCCCTGGCCAGCCATTCACGCTCACCTTGCGCTGGCAGGACGACCATGCGCCGGCGCAGATCACGACGACCCAAGAGCTGCCGATGGGCGCAGAGGCCATGCGGCTCTTCCGCCACGCCCGCCTGGAGATCGCCGGCGACCCGCGCACCAGCCGGCAGGTGGTGATCACCGGCGCGCTGCCGGGGCCGCTGCTGCTCAAGCTCAGCGCAGTGGACGCGCGGGGGCGGGTGCTCACCCCGCTGGACGCCGAGGGGTTGCCGCAGATGGCGCTGATCGCCGGCGGCCCCTCGCCGGCGATCACCCTGGTTGGGCCGACGATCCTGAGCGAAGGGCCAGACCGGGCCGACGACGTCGGGCGGCTGAACCTGTCCTTTGGTAATGGGATCGTCCTGCATGATGCCGACTGGTTGTTCATCTCGGCGCATGAAGCGTGCCTGCGCCCAATCTGGCGGCGCGATGGCGCGGGCGGCAACCGCGCCGACGCTTTGCAGTCTTCGCTGCGGATCTATGGCAGCGACGGCGATTTGATCGTGCAAGCCGACGGGCAACCTCAAGCTGGGCTGGCGCCCACTTGGGCTTGGCCGCACGGCGCGTTGGTTTACGATAGCTTTTGCTTGCCGGTCAAGCGCATGTTGCGCAGCGGCGAGCCTTACACCATGCAGATCGTGTGGTACCGCCTCTTCGACCTGCGCCCGACCGGCGAGCTGCGCCTGCGCGGGGTGAACGCGGGCCAGGTCGGGCATCTCAACCTGCCGGTAGCGATGAGCGACTCAGGCCACAATGAATAACCAGTCATTCCACACGATGACGAGACAACTGGCCTTGGCACTGTTGCTTGCTTGCGCGGCCTGCGCCGCCCCCAAGCCGGCGGTCAAAATCGCGCTGGTCGCCCCGTTCGAGGGCCGGCTGCGGCAGGTCGGCTACGGCGCCTTCCCTGCCATGCGCCTGGCGATCCGCCAAGCCGCCGCCAGCGCGACACACGTCCACATCACGTTCATCGCTTACAACGACGATGGCGACCCGGCCAAAGCCGCGCGCGTCGCGCACAACGTGGCGCGCGATCCCGAGGTCGTGGCGGTGATCGGCCACTTTGCGATCTCGACGACGCTGGCCGCGCTGGCGGTCTATACCCAAGCCGGCCTGCCGGTGATCGCGCCTTCTCTGCCCGCCCAGGGTTTGCCGTTCGACCCGCTTGTCTTCCGATTGGGGCCAGGGCCGGCAGCGCCCCGCTATGCCGTTCGCACGGCGCGCTGTGATGACCTGGATGCGGCCTGGGCCGCGAGCGGGCTGCCGCCATGCGCCGGCGACGCGCCGCCGGTGACGGAGCTGCCGGCTGCGCAAGAGACGCTGGCTGCGTTTGCTGAGATCTCGCTTGGCCCGCCACCCGGCCCGCGCGCGATCGCGGCCTACGACGCTACGATGTTGGTCATCCGCGCGATTCAGCAAGCCGGCGAGCGACCGACGCGCGCGGGCGTCGCTGCCGCGCTGCGCCGCGCGCGCCACGACGGCCTGTTGGGCCAAATACGCTTCGATGAGCGCAATGCCTGGGCGGATGCGCCAATATGGATATATCCCTCGCCACCCGAATCGCGGGCACAGCCCTAGCTAAATGCGCGTCTAATAAAATCCCTATATATTCCGGCCACTAACGGAGAAGAATACCGGAGGCGCTTGAGACTGAGCTAGATGTGAAAGGAGGTTGACATGTTCTTTTTTGACCCACTCTATTTTGTGTTCGTCATGCCGGCGCTGCTGCTGGCGCTGTGGGCGCAGTGGAAGGTGCAAAGCACCTTTGCCAAGTACGCGCGCGTGCCCACCAGCACGGGCGTTAACGGATTGGAAACTGCGCAATTGCTGATCAAGCGGTTTCGCCTCAATGTTAACGTAGCGAGCACGCCTGGGCACCTCACCGACCACTATGACCCACGCAGCAAGACGGTGGCCCTCTCCGAAAGCTCGATCCAGAACTCAGTGGCCTCGGTCGCCGTGGTGGCTCATGAGCTGGGCCATGCGCTCCAGGACCAGGAGAACTACGCGCCGCTCAAGCTGCGCGGGGCGATTGTGCCGGCGGTGCAACTGGGCGGCTGGGTCGGGCCGATCATGTTTATCGTCGGCATGTTGCTGGCCTCGCCGACGCTAATGTGGATCGGCGTGATCGGCTTCGCCCTGGCCGCGCTGTTCGCCATCATCACCCTGCCGGTCGAGTTCGACGCCAGCCGGCGCGCGCTGGCCATGTTGCAGAGCAACAACCTGCTCACCCCACAGGAGCTGCGCGGCGCCAAGCAGGTGCTGGACGCTGCGGCGCTGACCTACGTGGCGGCAGCCGCGCAGGCGCTGATGACCTTGCTGTACTACGTCACGCTGCTGGGCCGGCAGCGCGAGTAAGT
>DAOTYZ010000317.1:0-8544 GCA_034434555.1 Candidatus Roseilinea sp. | reverse complement strand
GAGCGGGCCGGCTTCGACGTGCGCGACGTGCACCACAGCCACTACGGGCGCATCTGCCCAATCGAGACGCCCGAAGGCCCCAACATCGGCCTGATCGGTCGGTTGGCGACCTACGCGCGGGTGAACGCCTATGGGTTCATCGAGACGCCTTACCGTAAGGTGAAGAACACCGTCCCCAACATCGCCGCTGAGAGCGAGGGGCGCACGCTGCGCGAGGACGTGCTCGACAGCAAGGGCGAAGTGATCGCCACCGCCGGCACGATGATTGACCACGAGCTGGCAATCAAGCTACAACGCTATAAGTCCATCGAAGAACTGCCTGTCAAGCCCTACGTCTCCAACGAGACGGTGTACATGTCCGCCGATGTCGAGGACAAGTTCACCATTGCCCAGGCCAACGCTCCCCTGAACAGTAAAGGGGAATTCGTGGAGAGCCGCATCTCCGCCCGGCGCAACCAGAAGTTTATGTTCGTCGGCCCGAGCCAGGTGGACTACATGGACATCTCGCCCAAGCAGATCGTCGGTATCAGCGCGTCGCTCATTCCATTTGTCGAGCACGACGAGGCCTCGCGCGCGCTGATGGGTTCTAACATGCAGCGCCAGGCCGTGCCGCTCATCCGGCCGGATGTGCCGCTGGTGGCCACCGGCATGGAAGTCCTGGCCGCCAGGGACAGCGGCCAGTTGGTGGTCGCCGCGGAAGATGGCGAAGTGGTGAGCGTCACTGGCCGCCAAATCGTCGTACAAAGCAGCAAGGGCCGGCGGACTTATCCTCTGCGCAAATACAACCGCAGCAACCAGAGCACCTGCATTGACCAGCATCCCATCGTGGTCAAGGGCCAGCGGGTGAAGAAGGGGCAGGTGCTTGCCGATTCGTCGAGCACTGTCCATGGCGAGTTGGCCCTGGGACAGAACGTGTTGGTGGCCTTCCTGAGCTGGGAAGGTGGCAACTACGAAGACGCCATCCTGGTCAGCGAGCGATTGATTCGCGAAGATTTCTTTACCTCCATCCACATCGAGAAGTTCGAGACCGAATCGCGCGAGACCAAACTCGGCCCAGAGGAGATCACTCGTGACATCCCCAATGTTGGTGAGGAGGTGCTGAAGGATCTGGACGAGAACGGCATCGTCCGCATCGGCGCAGAAGTCAACCAGAACGACATCCTCGTTGGCAAGATCACGCCGAAAGGGGAGAAGGAGCTTTCGCCGGAGGAGAAGCTCCTGCGCGCCATCTTCGGTGAGAAGAGCCGCGAAGTCAAGGACACCAGCCTGCGCCTGCCCCACGGCGAACACGGCAAGGTGGTGGATGTCAAGATCTTCAACCGTGACGACCATCGTGACCTGCCGGCCGGAGTAAATCAGATGGTGCGCGTGCACGTCGCTCAGCGGCGCAAGCTCACCCAAGGCGACAAGATGGCTGGCCGGCACGGCAACAAGGGCGTGGTCTCCAAGATCGTGCCCATCGAAGATATGCCCTTCCTCGAGGATGGCACACCGGTGGACATCATCCTTAACCCGCTGGGTGTACCCGGCCGCATGAACATCGGCCAGATTTTGGAGACGCACCTCGGCTGGGCGGCAGAGCGACTCGGATTTCGCGCGATCTCACCCGTCTTCGATGGCGCGAGCGAAGCGGAGATTGAGGCAGAGCTTTGCCGGGCCTGGTTGATAGATCAGGCCTACCGCGAGATCACCGAACGCGCTTGGAGTGCCCTGCGCGAAAGCGGCATAGACATGCGCACGCTGCGCGACGACCACGATGCGCGCATCGCCTATCTCTCCGACTGGCTGGCCGGGCGAGATTACGACTTAGAGCGCGCCGCCATGGATGAGCGATACGCCCGTCGGATCGTGCTGAATGAGTGGCTCAAGGAGAAGGGCTATGACCCGAAGGAGATCCTTGTCTACGAGAACGACGCCCTCACACCGGCAGAGCGCGCAGAGGCCGACCGCAAGGCGGTTTATGTAGGCTTACGCCTGTGGCTGGAGTCTAGGGGACAAGCAGTGAACGATCTGAGCGAGTCCCAGCTCCGCGAGCGCGCCGCGCAGGTCAGCCTCGAGACCGGCGACCCGATGCCCACGCTGGGCAAGATGAAGCTGTTTGACGGCAAGACCGGCGAGCCGTTTGACCGCCCCGTGACGGTTGGGTATCTCTATATGCTCAAGCTGGCCCACCTGGTGGAAGACAAGGTGCACGCCCGCTCCACCGGCCCATACTCGCTGGTCACCCAACAGCCGCTGGGCGGCAAGGCTCAGTTCGGCGGCCAACGCTTCGGCGAGATGGAAGTGTGGGCCTTGGAAGCCTACGGCGCTTCCTATACCCTTCAGGAGATGCTCACCGTCAAGTCGGACGACGTCCAAGGCCGCGCCGAGACATACGAAGCTATTATCAAGGGACAACCAATTAAAGAGCCAGGAATCCCTGCCTCCTTTAAGGTGCTGGTCAAGGAACTGCAATCTCTGGGCTTGGCCGTAGAAGCGGTGGATGCCAATGGCGAGGTCATCCACTTCGGCAAAAGCGAGGAGCGACGCCAGTATCCCAAGCTCGGCGGATTCGGGTTGCCCGGCCTGGAAACAAGCGAATAAAAAAGCCCCGACTAACCTGGTCGGGGCTTTCTTATCGCCAAAGATCACGCTTCTACAAAGTCGTCCGCGATGTCCAGCGCGCGGTCAATGATCTCCAACCCTTCTTGTAGCTCTGCTTTGGTGATGCACAGCGGCGGGTTGACGAAGAAGTTGTTCCAGCGCACAAAAGTGAACAAGCCGTTGTCGTGGAAGAACTTCTTGATCATGTTCATCACCCGCATCTCATCACCCTGGGCGTTGTAAGGCGCCATCGGCTCCTTGGTCTGGCGGTTCTTCACCAGCTCGAAGACGCTGAACAGGCCAATATGGCGCACGTCACCAACCGAAGGATGCTTGGCTTTGAGCTTGTCCTCTTCCTCGGCCAGGAACTTGCCCATCTCTGCTGCGCGCTCGATCAGATTGTCTTCTTTATAGACGTTGATGCAGGCAATTGCTGCTGCGCAGCTCAGCGCGTGACCACCATAGGTGAGGCCCGACCAGAGCACATGATCGTCGAAGTATTCCGCGATCTCCTCTGAGACGATGCAGTTGCCCAGCGGGGCGTAGCTGCTCGTGAGGCCCTTGGCCATGGTCATCATATCGGGGACGATGTCATAGTGCTGGCAGGCAAACCACTTGCCGGTGCGCCCAAAGCCGCACATCACCTCATCCAAGATCAAGAAGATGCCGTATTTGTCGCACAACTGGCGCAGGCCCTGGTAATACGACTTGGTGGGGATGATGATGCCGTTTGTGCCGGTGATCGTCTCGACCAAGATGGCGGCAATGGTGTGCGGTCCTTCAAAGCGAATGATGTCCTCGGTCTGGTTCAGGCACTCGGCCATGAACTCCTCTTCGGAGATGTCCAGCCGGCAGCGGTAGTAGTAGGGGTCTGGGATGCGCACCACGCCGGAGATGCCCGGCTCGCTGGCCCAGCGGCGCGGGTCGCCGGTGAGCGTCATCGAGCCGTACGTACCGCCGTGATAGGAGCGGTAGCGGGCCAGGATCTTGTGCTTGCCGCTGACCATGCGCGCGATCTTGATGGCGTTCTCGTTGGCTTCGCTCCCGCCCAGGGTGAAGAACGATTTCTTCAGATTGCCAGGGGTGATCTCGGCCAGCATCTGCCCCAGCCGGCCGCGCACCTCGGTGGCCGCATAGGGATTGGCGTAAGTGAGCTTAGCGGCCTGCTCACAAATCGCGCGGATCACACGCTCGTCGCCATGGCCGATGTTCACGCTCATCAGTTGGGAGTTGAAATCCAAATAGCGCTTGCCGTCGGTGGTCCAGAAGTAAACGCCTTTGGCGCGCTCGATCGGCATGGGGACGAAATCGCGCTGCTTGTTCCACTCAAAGAGGGTGTATTCTTTATTCAGGCGGATGACTTCCTCGGCAGTTAGTGACATGACTCCTCTATCCACTCCTTAGTTTAGTGAGGTGGATTGTATCAAGCAGGTTTAAACCAGGCCAGGAACTCCCTGTTGCCGTCTGCGCCGAGGATGGGCGATTCGATCACGGCCTGCGCCGGCCAGCCCAGGCGCGCGCAGAAGGTCGTCACATGCGCCAGCACGGCCTGATGGACGGCCGGATCGCGCACGATCCCCCCTTTGCCGACCTGGTCCCGACCGGCCTCGAACTGCGGCTTGATCAGCGCGATCACGCCCCCGACAGTGGGCTGCTTCACCCAGCGAAAGACGTTTGGCAGGATGAGCGTCAGCGAGATGAACGACACGTCCACGACGGCCAGCTCAACCAGCTCCGGCAGCGCGTCCAGGTAGCGCGCGTTGACCCCTTCCATCACCACGACGCGGGCGTCTCGGCGCAAGCGCCAGTGCAATTGGCCGCTGCCGACATCCAGAGCATAGACACGCGCCGCGCCGTGTTGCAACAGGCAGTCGGTGAAGCCGCCGGTGCTGCTGCCGACGTCGGCGCAGACCCAGCCGGTCGGTGTGAGGGCGAAGCGCTCAAGCGCAGCCTGGAGTTTGTATCCCCCGCGCGAGACATAGCGCGGCGGCTGCGCGATGGTGATGTCCGCCTCGCTGCCGAAGCGCTTGGCAGGTTGCGCGACGACCTGACCATCCACCCGCACCTGGCCGGCGCGGATCAGGCGCTGGGCCCAGTCGCGGCTCTCGGCCAGGCCGCGCTTCACCAACAGGACATCCAAGCGCTCCTTGGCGCTCATCGGCCATAGCTCAGGCGATCGATCAACGTGTCTGGCAAGCCGGCTGCGCGCATTTTGGCCTGCGTCAGGTATATGGGGTACTCAGCGCGGTATTGCGTCCAGGTGTGCTTTTCGGTGTCGAGCAGGGCATAGGCTGCGCGCGGGTCGCCATCGCGCGGCTGTCCCACCCCGCCAGGGTTCAAAATGTATCTAAAGCCGGGATCGAGCGAGATCGGTATGCCCGGCGGCGGCACGCTGGCACGCACATCGCCGCTGGCGCGATCCTGGGAGAAGATGACCGGCACATGGGTGTGGCCAACGAGCGCATACCCGTCGGGCAAGTGCTCGAAGTTCTCAGCAGCCACGCCGGTGTCGAGGATGTATTCCCAGATTGGCTCGCGCGGGCTGGCGTGGGCGAGCAAATACCGCTCTTGAAGTTCACGTGCCGAGCGCGCGCGCAGGTAGTTGAGGTTCTCGGCAGTCAATTGCTCGCGCGTCCACAAGGCGACGACCATGGCGTTCTCGTGAAAGGCAGCCAGCTCCAGCTTGCCCAGCACGGCCCAGTCATGATTGCCGGCCAAACACACGTGCGGCACGGTGCGCAAAAGCTCGATACATGCGTTGGGGTCAGGCCCATAGCCCACCACGTCGCCCAAGCACCAGACCATGTCGTAGCTGAGCCGGCGGCGCTTGGCGTCTTTCAACACGGCCTCGAGGGCGGCCAGATTCGCGTGAATATCGGAGAGGACGAGGCAGCGCATGCAGGCGTAGATAGTAGAAGGGGATTACTGTCTTGAGAGCTTCCAGCGCTTGATGCCGGTCTTCAGCACTTTCAGGCCCAGCAGGGCACACTTGACCCGCGCCGCGCTCAGCGGCACGCCCAGCAGGTCGAGCACGTGTTGTGGGTCAGTCTGCTCAACTTCGTCAACAGGCTTGTTAACCACATCCTCCAGCAGCATGGAGGTCGCAGCCTGGCTGATGATGCACCCTTCGCCGGTGAAGGCCGCGTCGGCGATGACATCGCGGCCGTCCTTATGGCAGAGCTTGACGTCAATGCGGATCCGATCGCCGCATAGGGGGTTGCTCTCCTCGTGGGTGAAGTCAGGTTGCGCCAGCGTGCCGTGATAACGCGGGTTCTCGTAGTGATCGAGGATGTGCTCGCGATACAAGTCTTGCATGGGCAGCGATCACCGCCGCAGGGCCAGCTTGGCCTTATAGAGTGCTTCGACGAGGGCGTCCACGTCGGCGGGTTCATTGTAAATGTAGAAACTGGCGCGGGCCGTTGCATTGAGGCCAAGGCGGATGTGAAGGGGTTGGGCGCAGTGATGGCCGGCGCGGATGGCTACCCCTTCAGCATCGAGCAGGGTGGCCAGATCGTGAGGATGCACGCGATCCAACGTGAAAGTCACCACCCCGCCGCGAATGCGCGGGTCGGTCGGCCCGATGATGCGCACGCCGTTAACTTCGCTCAGCCGCTCCAGCGCATAGGCTGTCATCGCCTGTTCATGCTGGCGCACGGCGGGCATGCCAAGCGCGCTGAGGTAATCCACCGCTGCGCCCAGGCCGATGGCCTCCACGAAGGCCGGCGTGCCGGCCTCGAACTTGAGCGGGACGTCGTTCCACTGCGGCCCATCGAAATCCACCATGCTGATCATGTCGCCGCCGGTGAGAAAGGGGGGCATCGCCTCAAGCAGGTCGCGCTTGCCGTAGAGCACGCCGATGCCCGTCGGGCCCAGCATCTTATGGCCGGAGAAGACCAGAAAGTCACAGTCCATCTCCTTGACGTTCACCGGCATGTGCGGCACCGATTGCGAGGCATCTACGATCACCCTCGCGCCGACCTGGTGCGCGCGCTGAATGATGGGCGCAGGGTCGGTGATCGTGCCGAGCACGTTGGAGACGTGGGCGAAGCTGACCAGGCGGGTGCGCTCGGTCAACAGCGCTTCCAGCGCGTCCAGCGACAGGACGCCTTCTGCTGTGATGGGGATGAACTTGAGGACGATGTCCCGCTCGCGCGCCAGCACTTGCCAGGGCACAAAGTTGGCGTGATGCTCCAGCTCAGTGATGAGGAGTTCGTCGCCTGGCTTCAGAAAGTGACGGGCGTAGGCATAAGCCAGCAAGTTGAGCGCTTCGGTCGCGTTGCGGGTGAAGACGATGCATTCCGGTTCTGGCGCGCCGATGAAGCGCGCAATTTTGGCGCGGGCCTGGTCGTATTGCTCGGTGGCCAGCTCGCTCAACCGATAGACGCCGCGATGGACATTGGCATAAGCATAACGATAGACCTCCTCCATCGCCTGCAACACCGGCAGCGGCTTTTGAGACGAGGCCGCGCTGTCCAGGAACACCAAGGGTTTTCCGTTTACCGACTGGTTCAGGATAGGAAAGTCGGCGCGAATCTTGGCAATATCGAGCGTGAACTGATTGCCCATCATCGGACGATTTCGATCGCATATTCTGCTGCCCCAATGCCAGCGCAAGCGACAGAGATGGTCGCTGCGCCGGCGGGCGCGTCTGCGGGTATCACCCAAATCCAGGCGATCACGCCGTCGTCGCCGGCTTGTCGCGTCGCGCCGTCAATTGAGATGACCTGGTGGCCGCCGTCGGCGCGCGCACGAGCCATCTGGACGGTGCACGTCGCCTTTGGTTGGGTGCGGATTGTGACCGTGCCCGCAGAGCCAGCATACACCCGTTCGCTGAGAGCAACCAGCGCGATGCGGCTTGGATCGGGCGTGCGGGTAGGCGCGCGGGTCGCCCCATCCGCGCCGCTGCCCACCGGCCGCCGGCGTGGGGTAGCGGTGGGCGGAAAGGTCGGCGGGATGGCTTGCGCAGTGAGCGTTGCGATCACCGATTCTGACGTGGCCATCATATCCGGCGTGGGGGTGGCTGGCCGCCCCGGCTGTTCTTCGACCGGAGGCGCTTCGGGCGTGGGGAGGACTGTCGGCGAGGGCGAAGCGCCTGGACTCGGCGTCGCCGTTGGGTCAATCGGTGATTGAAGAGGAAACTGCAGGGGGGTTGGCTCAGGAGTGGCTGCCGGCTCGCAGCCCACAACCATGGCTAAACAAGAGATGGTCGCCAGCAACAGCGACCATCTCAGCTCGATTCGCAACATGGCCATGGAACGTCCTATTCGCCTTCTGCTTCCTCGGCCGTTTCCTTCTTGCCCTTCTCGATCACCTCCACCTCGCCTGGCTCGGCGACGGCCTCCTCCTCCTTGGCTTCCACGACGCGCGTCACGCGCACCACTTCGGCCTCCGGGTCATCGCGCACGGTGATACCGGGCGGGACGATGACATCTTTGACGCGCACCACGTCATCTATCTTCATCTTGCTCACGTCAATGGTGACTGACTCGATCAGGTCAGCGGGCAGGCACTCGATCTCCAGCACGTCACGCTCCTGGAGCAACACGCCCAGGCCGCTGCGCACATCATCCGGCTCGCCGACGCACTCAACCCGGATGGTGGCGGAGATCTTCTCGGTCATCGAGACGGCGTAGAAATCTATGTGCTGAATGGTGTGGCGGATCGGGTCGCGTTGCACATCGCGCACCAAGACCATCTGTGGCGCGTCCTTGCCGGCAACGTTGAGCGCGATCAGGGTGTTGCGCCCTGCCTTGCGCAGGACGCTGACCACCTCGCGGGCATCCACTTGCACGGGGAAGCTCTGCACGTGCCGGCCGTAGACGACCGCCGGCACTTTGCCGGCGCGGCGCAGTGCGTTCACGCCGCTGCCCACAGCAGTGCGAATCTCAGCCTTCAGTGTGATCTCGTTCGTCATGACGTTCGGACTCCTTTCTCAACCGCCCATCGGTCGTTGAACCTACT
>DAOTYZ010000316.1:0-4551 GCA_034434555.1 Candidatus Roseilinea sp. | reverse complement strand
ACAGTCGCCAGCGTGGGGCTGGGCACCGCTGTAGACGCAACAACCGCGCACGCCGTAGCAACAAGGAAAGCAAGCTCTCGTCTCATGGAAATCATCTCCTTTTCCTTTTCGATTAGGGGGTGCACAAACCACAAGATAGTTTAACGGGAGCACGACGAACACACACGCCGCCAGAGCGCGCTTATTTCACGCCCCACAGGCGGGTCGTGCCGTCGCTGGACACTGAGGCCAACCGGCCATCCTTCATAAAGGCCACCCCCATAATGTTATCCGTATGCCCCTTGAGCGTCTTCAGCAGCTTACCGTCGCTGACCTGCCAGAGGTTAATCGCGCCGTCCAGCGCCCCCGAAGCCAGGATCGCGCCATCCGCGCTGAAGGCTACAGCGCCGACGAGGCTTTCATGCCCCTTGAGCGTTTGCGCCGGCTTGCCATCCGCCACCCGCCAGAGGCGCACGACTCTGTCTGCCCCGGCTGTGGCCAGCAGTGCATTATCCGGGCTGAAGGCGACTGACAGGATGGGTTTCTCCTGTTTGGGCAATTCGCTGGCCAGCTTGCCGTCTGCCACCTGCCAGAGGCGGATTATCCCGTCCGTCGAGGCAGTCGCCAGCAACTGCCCATTGCTGCTAAAGGCCAGGCTAATCACCACCCCCTTTGCGTGTTCCAGCGTCTGCACTATACGACGGTCGCGTGTGTTCACGAGATGAACTTTGTACCCACCAGCAGCCAGCAATTCTTCATCTGGGCTGAAGGCGAGGCTGAAAATAGTGTCGGCAATTGGGGACTCTGACCGCGTTCCTCGCTTCAGGTCTTGTATGATGACGATCGATCTGTCTCTTTCTCGTCGTTCGCTAACGGAAAGCGCAACCATGCGCTTTTGAGGGCTAATCGAGACGGGCACATTGACAAGCTCAAGTACATCCTCTAAGAGCGTTAATGTCCAGCAACACGCATCACTAGATACATTAGCCACTTGGCGACCGTCAGACGCGCGCTCAATTTTTGCGCGACCAGGTATAAAGCTACGCGCCACCATCTCTCCATCGCTGCTGAAAGCCAGCCTATCCGGAGTATCAGGTTGCGATAGTGCTAGCTTGCTCAGCAGATTGCCTCTGGGCATCTTCAAGATGCGCAACTCAGATGATGCGAATAACAACAGTTTGTCGTCCTGGCCGAAGTGTAGAACGCCCGATGATGCCTGAGCGGATGATCCGCGTAGGTTTGACACCTGCTTTCCAGTTTCTAAATCCCAGACCACAATGCCGCTCTTTTGGAGCAGTCCGGCCAGCAAGCGACTATCCGAGCTAAACGATAGGGCGAGTGGCCTAGCGGGGAGATTACTGATCGTGCGCAGCTTTCTGCCGTTCTGAGCTGACCATAATTGAACTGTGCCGTCGGATGCGCCCGATGCTAGTGTCTGGCCGTCTGAGCTAAATGCCAGGCTGCTAATAGACGCTGTGTGGCCTGCAAGCGTACCGATCGGTTTGCCTGAGAAGTCCAAGAGCCTGATGTCGTAATCAGACCAGCTAGTAAGTGCCAGCCGCTGACCGGCGAAGCTCAGAGCTGCTGAACGGCGTTTCAGGGCTTTCTCAGACTGTTTCGCTACCTTGCCAGATGAGACATCCCAAACCAGCATAGAGGTTTCAGCGACATCACCGACGAGGCCAGCCAGTGATCTGGCATCCTGGCTAAACTGTAAGAATGAAACTGCTTTCTGAATCGGCCGCTCGAGCTTTCGCACGAGCTGGCCATCAGCCGTCTGCCATACGAAGACATCGCCATATTTCCCTCCACCGGCTATCAACTGCCCATCTGGGCTGAAGGCCACACTCCGAAAGGCTACGCCGCCCTCCAGCGTGCGCACAATCGTGTTGAGCTTTGTCGCGTCGCGCAGCTCAATCGCCAGGCTCGTCGCCACGGCCACCAGCCGGCCATCAGGCGAAATAGCTGCGCTGTTCACGGTCGGTCCGCCGGTGCGCTTTAGCTCAATCACTTGGCCGGCGTTCTCCGGCGCAATGGCTGTCGCTGGCGCAGCAGCCAAGGCCGAATCTGTCAACGCAAGAACACACGTCGTCACTATAAAGGAAGCAAATGCTCGTTTCATGAGAAACCCTCCAACTTCATTTTACTCGCCCTGATTGTAGCACAGCGCAGCCAGTGTGTCAAATAAAAAAAGCCAGGCTACTGCCTGGCTTTATCATCCATACAAAGACCTATCGGAAAGGCGGCGAATATAGCAGCCCGCCGTTGGTGTAGAGATTGTTGATCCCGCGCGGGATCGCGGTCTTGGTATTCGGCCCGAGATTGCGGTCGTAAATCTCGGCGTAGTTACCCACAGCCTTGATGATGTTGACCGCCCAGTCCTTGCTCAGGCCGAGCTTGGCGCCCATGTCCACCTTCTCATCAGCGCCCAGCAGGCGCCTTACCTCCGGGCGCGTGTCCTCAGCGATGGCCTTGTCCACATTCTCGGAAGTGATCCCGAACTCCTCAGCGGCGAAGGTGACGAACACCGTCCATTGCACGATGTCAAACCACTGCTCGTCACCATGTCGCACCATCGGCCCAAGCGGCTCCTTGGAGAGCGTGAGGTCGAGGATCACGTGGTCATCGGGGTTAGGCAACACCGAGCGGCGCGAGACCAGGCCGGACTTGTCGGTGGTCACCGCGTCGCAGCGCCCCTCGGCATACGCGCCAAAGGTGCCGTTGGCATCCTCGAACGTAGCCGGCGTGTATTGAATGCCGCGCGCGGCCATCTGGTCGGCCAGGTTCAACTCGGTCGTCGTGCCCTTCTGCACGCAGATCGTCGCGCCGTTCAGATCTTCCAGCTTGGTAATGTTGGCGTCCTTGGGCACCATGATGCCCTGGCCGTCATAGAACGTGGTAGCGACGAAGTTGCCGCCGTTGTCGGTGTCGCGCGTCAGCGTCCAGGTGGTGTTGCGGATGAGCACGTCGATCTCGCCGCTCTGCAGGGCCGCGAAACGCTGCTCGGCGGTCAGCGGGCGATACTCGACCTTGCTCACGGTTGAAGATCGCCGCCGCCAGGGCCTTGCAAAAGTCAATGTCGAAGCCGCTGAAGTTGCCGGCAGAGTCCACAAAGCCGAAGCCCGGCACCTGGCTGTTCACGCCGCAGATCAGCTTGCCGCGCGCTTTAATCGCCTTGAGCGTCTCGCCGTAACCGGAAGGCACCGGTGCAGGCGCGGGCGTCGGCGCGGCTGCGCCCGCTGGCGCGGGCGTCGCCTCGACGATGCGGGTGACCTCCACCTCGCGCGTCACCTCGACGATGCGCGTCACTTCCACCGGCGCAGCGCCCGGAGCAGCGGCAGGCGCTGCGCAGGCAGCCAACAGTAACGGGGCGACTAATAAACCTGATGCGTTGCGTAGGCGTGTCATACGATTGTGTCCTCCTGACCTGTGAGTTGATCTAGGGTTAGGCGAGGATTATAGGGAAGTTACGCCACTTTGCACGCGCGGCGCGAGATACCCATGCGCCACATACCAGTCATACGTGCGCCGGATCGCCTCGCGCACCGGCCCGGGCGTCAGCCCCAGATCGCGGCGGGCCTTGCCGGCATCGAACCAGAAGGTCTCTGCCGCGAAGCGCACTTGCTCGCTGCTCACCGGCAGGCGCAGGCCCAGACGCTCGCGCGCGATCCCCACCGCCGGCGCAGCCAGCCGGAAGACCCAGCGCGGCAGGATCACGCGCGGGCACGGGCGACCGACGACCTCGGCCATCATTGTGAAGAGCTGTTGATAACTCAGGTTCTCGGCAGTCAGGATATAGCGCTCACCCGTCTGCCCGCGCTCGGCGGCGGCGATGTGTCCGGCGCATACGTCGGCCACGTCAATCGCGCTCACCCCGCCGGGCGGGGCGAAGGGCAGCCCGCGCCGAGCCGCTTCGACCACCAGGCTGCTGCTGACCATATTTACGTCGCGCGGGCCGAACACCACCGCCGGGTTGACGATCACCACGTCCAGGCCGGCGCGGGCGAAGTCCAGGCAGACCTGCTCGGCCAGGTGCTTGCTGTAGCCATAGGGGAACGCCTGGGGGCGCAGGTTGAACTGGGCGCGCTCGTCAAGCGCTTGGCCAAAGGCCGGCTGGCCCAGCGCCGCACAACTGCTGGTGAACACCACCCGCCGGACGCCGGCCTCGCGCGCTGCGCGCAGGACGTTGCGCGTGCCCTCCACGTTCACCCGCATCAGCCGACTCGGATCGCTGCGCCAATAGTCGGCCACTGCCGCGACGTGAAAGACCACCTCGACGCCCTGCATCGCTGCCACTAGCGACGCCGGCTCGGTCACGTCGCCGATCGCTGACTGATAGCGCAGCCCTGCTAGCGCCTTGAGCGACGACGTGGCGCGGTGCAGCGCGCGCACCTGCCAACCCCGCTGCCCCAGCGCCTCGACCAGGTTCGCGCCGATGAAGCCGGTCGCGCCGGTGACCAGGGCCAACACGAGGCTGGATGATAGCGCAATTGATTCGGATGGATGCCTGTTCACACATCACTCGCTGCGCCCCCGCGCGAAGCATCTCAACGCCTGCCCAACCGAAGCCCT
>DAOTYZ010000315.1:0-3902 GCA_034434555.1 Candidatus Roseilinea sp. | reverse complement strand
GGATGGCACGCACCACTTCGTTAAGCGACGTTTTTTGCGACGCTGTGTCCTGGCCGTCGGAGAGCAGCAGGACAGCCTGAATGCGCTCCGGAGAGGAATTCGCCTGCAAGTGCTCAACCGCGGCGATCACGGCGTCGTAGAGCGCCGTGTTGCCCCTGGCCACGAGCTGGTCTATGGCTGCCAGTATTCGCTCGCGGTTGCTCTCCAGCGGGCCGATGGGCACCATCAGCTCGACGTCGCTGTCGAAGCGCATCAGGCCGACGTTATTCTTGCCGGGCTGGTCTTCCAGGAAGACGCGCATGGCCTCGACCGCTTGCCCGAGCTTGTTATCCTCACCCATAGACCCAGAGGTATCCACCAGCAGCAGGATGTCGGCCTGTTTCTTCACCAGTTGCCAGGAGCGCTGGACGGCGGCGATCACCGCCGGATCGGGCACGGCCAGCAGCGTCTTTGGCTGCGTCGGGTCCACGCCGACCTCTGGACTGATGGGATAGCCCAGCGGCACGTCCCGATTCGCTGGCCGGAAGCCGGCGGCCAACACCTTCTGTTGAACTGCCGGGCTGAGGAAGTATCGCGTGAACACCTCGGCAGCCTTGCGCTGCTCCTCGCTCACCCATGGCGCATTCGGGATCGCAAAGGGGTGGTCGTGGACAAACGTACCTTCTTTGGGGTATAGCGCGACCAGCTTCTCAGGCGGCTGCACCTGCGTCTTCCCCAGGTTGATGAAGATCAAATCGTTCTCCTCCAGGGCGACGAAATCCAGGTAATCCGGCCCTTGGGCGATGTATTCGATAAACTCCGTGGTGCGCGCGGAGTAGTGCTTGATCAGGTTTTCGATGCGACGGACGCTGGCTTGCACCCGTTCGTCGTTCACGTGGTCGAGCGTGAGGCGCGCAACGTCCCGATTGCCGGCGACGTAGCGGGCGCTGGCGTAGAACTCGGCCATCAAAGTGGAGAGGGCGGTGGAGGAAATGCGCGGGTCGGTGTGCCCATAATACACAGAAGGCCGCCCGCTCAGGCCATACGCATTCCAGCCCTGCGGGTTATCGAAGACTGCCAGTAACTCCTCCCAGCCGATCTCGGCGCCGTGCTTTGCCCGCAGCGCGTTCAGGCGCGACTCCCAAATCGCCATCACCACCGGCGCAAGGGCCGTGGCCGGCGCGCCGTCAACGTCAAAAACGCGGCGGCCGGTTTGATAGTTCACCAGCGCCAGCCAGTGGCGCACCGAGGGCGACCACAGCACAGGACGCTCGACGTTGGCGTTGTTTGGGGCGATGAAGGCGTTGATGATCCCCTCGTGCACCGTGCCCGAAGAGCCGCTGCGCCCCGTGATCCAGATCGGGCGTTCGCCGGAAGCGAGCGCCTCGCCGGTCAGCGGGTTGCGCCCGCGCGCGTAAGCGCGGTTGAATTCGGTGATGATCTCCTCGACGTTTAGATTTTTCTCGAATTCTGGCGCATAGATAAACGTCACCTCGATGGCGTTATCGGGCTTTTGCACGGTTGGCGTTCGGTCGGCGGTGAACTCAACGACGAACTCACTGATCGTGCGCCCAATCAGGACAGCGAGGACCACGACGACGGCCAAGCCAACGATCAAAACAAACGAAAGCCGGCTCCCTCTCATTTGCTCTCCTCCTTCATAGAATTGGCGCGCGGTAAACAACGGGCAAGGTTGGTGCGCCGATTGTTATACTCACCGCGATGCTCCGACGCATCGGTTTCTTTCTTCTTACGGGTGTCGTCTTGGCGGCTTGTGCCCTGGTCGCGCCGGTGATCAGCGACGTAATGGTAACACCAGACGTGATCACGCCCGATGCAGATGGGAACAACGACCTGGCCCGCATCAGTTACCGCGTGAATGCGCCGGCGCGCGTCTCAATCTATCTTACGGATCAACAAGGCCGGCGGCACTATATCCGGCGCAGCGCGCTGCGCCCCAGCATTCCCCGACCCTACGAGTATCTCTTTAACGGCATCGGCGAAGATGGCCGGCTGCTGCCCGAAGGGGAGTACACCTGGAGCGTGGAAGCGCTCGGCGAAGACGGGCGGCAGGCCATCTATAGCGGCACGCTCACCATCCTCAGCGCGGGCGTGCCCTTCCCCAAAATTGAGGAGTTCACCGTCTCCACCAATCTGATCACGCCGAATCGAGACGCGATTGACGACCACGTGTATATCAACGTGTTTATCGCCCAGCCGGCCAGGCTGCGCGTGTATGTGATCGGGCCGGATAACTTTCGCTACGACGTGCCGCGCATGGAAGGCTCGCTCTACCGCCAGCCCACCGACGACGTGTTGCCTGCGGGCCGCTACTTCTTTGACTACGACGGCGGCATTGACCTGGGGGCCGACCCGCCGCCAGACGGTGAATACATCATCGTTGCCGAAGCCGAGGATTTGATCGGCCAGCGCGATGTGCTCAGCGCGCCGCTGACGATTAAAGACAGCGGCCGGCCAATGGCCGAGATCGTGATCCAACCGAACACCGGCCAGGGTTTTGAATGGTCGCACGTGGGCGCCACGCCGGAGGTGACGATGAAGCTGGGCGACACTCTCTACTTCACCACCACCATCCGCAACGTCAGCAACACCCCAATCCGCACCGCCGGCCCATTCGACCCCAACGATTGCTACACCATGGACACCAACCGCTACACAAAAGGCTTCCCGGAAGAACCGGGCGTCTGGCGCGTGGGGGTGGACTTCGAGACCAACACGGGCGAAGACCATCCCTGGCGTTGGGCAGTGGGGACATTAGACGATCTGGAGGTCGTCGAGCGCGACGGGTTCAAGCTCTACTATTTGCCTCCGGGCAGGCAAGTGGTCGTCCGCGGGTGTGTGGTGCTCAACCGCGTGCCGGTGCGCAACCCCTTTCGCATCTGGGGAGCGCTGATCCAAGAGCAGGTGGAGATCGCCCCAATCAACAGCCGTGTCACGCCGATCCTGGTGACGCTGGTTGAACCTTGATCGGCAGCTTCCCGCGCCATGCTCGCTGTGGTGATCGTTTCTTGGAACGTGCGCGAGCTGCTGCGCGCCTGTCTCGCTTCGCTGCGGGCGGACCTGGCCGAAGGCGCGCCCGGCGCGCGCGTCGTCGTCGTGGACAATGCCTCGACCGATGGCAGCGCCGAGATGGTGCGCGCCGAGTTTGCGGACACGGTGCTCATCGCAAGTCATCACAACCTAGGGTACGTCAAAGCCAACAACCTGGCGATGCGCCATCTGGGATTGGACAAAGCAGCGCCCAACGTCGAAGACCCGCCGGCATACGTCTGGCTGCTGAACCCAGATACAGTCGTTCATCGCGGCGCGGCGCGCGCGCTGCTGGAGTTCATGCAGGCGCATCCTCGCTGCGGGCTGTGTGGCCCTAAGCTGATCAACCCAGATGGCAGCCTTCAGCACGGCGCGTTCGCCCTGCCGGGCTTGGTTCAACTGGCGTTGGAGACGCAGCCCATGCTTTGGCGTTTTCGGAACACCTGGCTGGACGGGCGCTATTCGGCGGCGCGCTACGCCGGCCTGCCCTTTCGCGTGGGCTATCCACTGGGCGCTGCGATGTTCGCCCGCGCCGAGGCAATTCGCGCGGTGGGGTTGCTGGACGAGGGCTATGAGATGTATGCCGAGGAGGTGGACTGGGCGATGCGCATGCGGGCTGCCGGCTGGGAAGCTTGGTGTGTCCCGCAGGCCGTCGTCACCCACTACGGCGGAGCCAGCAGCGCTCAGGCCAGCGAGCGCGCCGAATGCCTAAAGTGGGCCAGCCGGCAGCGCTATTACCAGAAACATTACGGCCCGCTCAAGCGCTGGCTGGCCATGCGCCTGGTGCCGAGGCGCTATCGCGCGCGCCGCTGCTGAAGCAGCCACGCATACAGCGCCGGGTCGGCATACGTGCGCGTCCAACAGTCGTGGCC
>DAOTYZ010000314.1:0-4434 GCA_034434555.1 Candidatus Roseilinea sp. | reverse complement strand
TGCTCATCACCCGCTGCGATGTCCTCGTTCGTCAGGATAATCGGTACACGGTCGTCAACGACCACGACATCGCCATCGCCGGCAACCGCATCAGCGCCATCGTACCCAGCGGTCAGATCGATCCAAATCAGGCCCGCGAGCGCTTGGACGCCGCCGGCCTGCTCGCCATCCCCGGCCTGATCAACTGCCACACGCATGCGCCGATGGTGCTCTTTCGCGGCCTGGCCGAGGACGTGCCGATCGAATCGTGGTTCAACGACTACATCTGGCCGCTGGAGAGCAACGAGCAGCCGGAGGACATCTACTGGGGCGCGCTGCTGGCCATCGCCGAGATGATCCAGGCCGGCGTGACGACCTTCGCCGAGCACTACTTCTTCTGCGACGAGATCGCGACCGCGGTGGCACAAAGCGGCGTCCGCGCCAACATCGGCTGGGCGGTCTTCGGCCATGAGGGGATCGCCAAGCTCGACCTGACCTGTCGTTTTGTAGAGCGCTGGCAGGGCGCTGCCGGCGGGCGGATCACGACCTGGCTGGCGCCGCACTCCCCATACCTGTGCGACCGCGACTTCCTGCGCGCGACCGCCGAGCGCGCCAGGGCGCTGGGCGTCGGCATCCACATCCACTGCAGCGAGACCCACGACCAGGTGACCTGGAGCCTTAAGCAGTATGGCATCACCCCGCCGGCCATGTTGCGCGAGGCTGGCGTCTTCCAGGTCCCCGTCCTGCTGGCGCACGGCATCGCGCTGACGCCGAACGACCTTGCCATGCTCAGCGACCACGACGTGGCGGTGGCTCAGTGCCCGAAGACCTACCTGAAGCTGGCGATGGGCACGGCGCCCGTGCGCGCCATGCGCGCCGCCGGCCTGGCCGTCGGCATCGCCACCGATGGCGTCGTCAGCAGCAACACCCTCGACGTGCTGGAGCAGATGCGCCTGTTGGCGCTGGACCAGAAGCAGGCCGCCAGGGACTCGACCGTCCTGCCCATCCAGGAGGTGTTGGCGATCGCCTTCGCGGGCGGCGCGCAGGCCCTGCGCCAGCCGGCGATCGGCGCGCTGGCCGCCGGCAAGCTGGCCGACATTGTCCTGATGCGGCAGGACGGCGCGCACCTCTTCCCGCGCCACGACCCGCTCGCCAACCTGGTGTATTCCGCCCGCGCGGGGGACGTGGCGACGGTGATCTGCGATGGCAAGGTATTGATGCGCGACCGCCAACTGCTGACGATTGACCTGCCAGCGGTGAAGGCTGAGGTTGCCCGCCGGCTGGCGCGGCTCAAGCAGCGCGCCGCCGAGAAGCGCCTGGCGACGTATCCGATCCAGGGATAGCGCCGCACATTTGCGCTGCCTCTCTGCGCGAGATATGGAGATAATGACTTCGGGAGAGGCAGGGCTTAATCCTTTACGATTGCCCCATCCGGTGGCACAAAGCCTGGCCCATAACGATACACCGCCTGCCAGGGCACATAGCGGCTCACCACGCGCTCGTTGATCAGCACTTCGCCGTCGCGGATGACTTGGCGCGTGAAACTCACGGTCGCGCCGTCCACCGCGTACTCCACTTGCTTGGCTTTGCCAGCCGGCACCTGGTTCTCCGGGTCGGGTTCGTAGATGTCCGGGCCATGCGGTACGACGTTGGTGATGGTAGGCGGACTGATGATGACTTCGCGGCCGTCAGACGTGCCATAGAACCGGAAGGTCAGGGTGACCCGCACCGGGTCATAGATGGTCTCGATCAACAGGTGCGCAGGGGAGTTGTTGATGAACTTAAGGTCGGCATAGGGCGAGAAGACCGAGGCGTCGAAGCCTGGCCCCATGCCGCGCTCGTAGTAGCTGACGCGATAGCCATGCGGATAGCGCTCGACCACGGGGAAGCCGGCCCGCAGCGCAGCCTGGTAGGCTGTGGTGGAGACCTGGCATACCCCGCCGCCGATGCCCTTCACCGTGCGGTTGCCAACGATGATCAACCCTTCCTGGAATCCTTCTTTCTCCGTCACCTCGCCCAGGTGCTCGTTGAATGAGAACAAGCCACCGGGTGGGATGACCAGGCCATGGAAGCGCGCGGCCGCCACCCGCACGTTGGCCAACCGGGCCGGGCTGGAGCCTTTGAAGAACGTGGTGGCCTGGGTGATCAGTTGGGTGATGCCCAGCTCTTGTGCGGTGGCGGTGGAAGGAACTTGCGCGGGGGTCACGTCCACCACGACCGTCACCGAGCGGTTATCGCTCTGTGCGGCGGCCTCGAGCGCGTCGAGGGTCGCCTCGATGTTCAGCGCCCGCGCATCGCGCGCCGGCGCGATGCGCGTCAACTGGCGGGTGGCCGGGTCAAACGTGAAGCGCGCGTTCTCCGCCTTTTGCGCCACTGCCTTGCCGAGCGGCTCTATCAGCGCGCGGAACTTCTCGCGCCGCAGGCGCACGCGCGGCTCGCCTTCCACCTGATCAATCAGCACGAAATCCTTTAGATCGGCGCTGCGAATGCGGAAGGCCTCGACCGGCGGCGCAGGGTTGCCGGCGTCGTCCCAGCGTGGGACCATCACGATCAAGTCATCGCTGGTGATTTGGTTGAGCGCCGCTACGGCCTTGGCCACCGAGGGGATCCTCGGCGCGGTGGACTGGTAAGGCAAGCTGATCTCGACAGGCCGGTTGGCCGTGGCCAGGGAGAGGATCAACTGCTGCGCGCGCTGGCTATCGAGCTGACGCCCGATCTGGGCGGGCAGTTCTTTCGCCGTCTCGCCCTCGAAGATTATCTGCGCGTCCTTGGCCGGCTGGTTGACGCGCTCGGCGATCTCGCCGAGCGCGCGCGTCAGCGCCTCTGTATCTACGCGCACAACCGGCGAGAGGTCCAAGCCAGCCCACCACATTTGGACGCGCTGGCGAATCTGGGTGAGCAAGTCGCCCTGCCGGCCTGCGTTCAGCGCCACTTGCGCCGTCGCGGCCGGGTCGAGCGCAATGCCCAGGTCCATCGGGCGAAGCACGAACTGTTGATCGGCAGCGCGCAGGGTGATGGCCGGCAGTCGGAAGTACTCGGCCTTCACTTGGGCGATGTCGAACACTTCCTCGGGTGACCTCCCGCTGACATCCACGCCTTGCAAATGCACGCCGGGGAGGACGCGATCCCGATGGTGGACCTCATAGTAGATCACCAGCCCGGCGGTGCTCGCCAAGCTGAGCGTCGCCATTGCCCACAGAAGATAGAGCGGCCTTAGAAGCGCTGACCACATCGGCAAGGCAATTGTAACCCCCTACGACCACAAAAAGGGGCATTGAGGGCATTCACCAACAGGGGCAAAGCTATCTCCGGCGATGCATCAGTCTAACTCCCGCAGGCTGTGGGAGGGTAGGGCATAGCCTGATGGAAGGTCGCCTTCACGAGTGAATGCACCCGAGCGCGATGGACGCACTCACCGTGATCTCGCGCGGAGAACGCAGAGAATCAGGATCGCAACGTCCCTAGTCGCCGGCTACAGACAGCGTTCCTGGTCCAGGCGCTTCCGCCAACGTGGTTTGCTTCGCGTTCCCCGCGCGAATCAGGGGCGCTGGTCAATCGGCACGTAGTGGACGTCCAGCGGGCCGATGTATTCGGATTGCGGGCGGATGAGTACGTTGTCTTTATATTGTTCGATCACGTGCGCCGACCAGCCGGCGATGCGCGCACAGGCGAACATCGGCGTGAACAGGTCAATCGGAATGCCGGCGTAATAAAGCATCGAGGCGCTGTAGAAATCCACGTTTGGATAAAGCTCGCGATGACGCTGGACGGCCTTCACGACCCGTTGGGAGATCTCGTAGTATTTGGGCTGGCCGACTTTGTATCCTAGCTTCTCCGCCCACTTATTCAAGTGGAGCGAACGCGGATCAACGTTTTTGTAGATGCGATGGCCAAAGCCCATGATCTTGCGCTTGGCCGCGAACATCGCGTCAATGTAGGCGTCCACCCGCTCCGGCTCGCCGATCTCGATCAGCATGCGCATCGTCGCTTCGTTGGCCCCGCCGTGCAGCGGCCCTTTGAGCGAAGCGAACGCGCTCGAGATGGCCGAGTGCAGGTCGGCCTGCGTGCTGGCCACGACGCGCGCGGTGAACGTGCTAGCGTTCATCCCGTGGTCGGCCAAGAGGATGAGATACATGTTGATGGCCTGCACGAAGTCCGGGTCAAGTTCAACCCCCAGCATGTAGAGGGTGTTGGCGGCGTGACTGAGGCGCGGGTTGGGCGCGATCGGCTGCTTGCCCTCGCGCAGACGCTGGTAGGCAGCGCACAGCGTGGGCAGTTGGGCGATCAGGCGCACCGCCTTGCGCTGGGTGGCCTCGATGCTGATGTCCTCGATCTCCGGGTCGTAGAACGACAGCGCAGAGATCGCCACCCGCAGCGCCTCCATCGGTACCGAATCGCGGGGCAGGCTGCGCAACAGATCGTATAGCGGGGCCGGCAACCAACGGTTGGCCACCA
>DAOTYZ010000313.1:0-17135 GCA_034434555.1 Candidatus Roseilinea sp. | reverse complement strand
CACCTGCCGGCGAGCATTTGGGCAATCGCATCGTCTTCGTTCATAGTGACCTGCCGCGTCATCCTGGGAACGCGCCTTTCCAGCCGGCGCGCGGCGCGATCGCCCTCACTGCCCAGCGCAGCAGCGACGCACCGTCCGCGCAGGTCGCCGACATCGCGCACAGGCACGGCTGCCGGCGAGATCACGCGCAGCCCAACGTCCACGTAAGGCCGACTGTAGCGGAAGTCGGCTGTGCGCGCCGGATCCGCCACCAGCGCCGACATCGCCAAGTCAACGTGGCCAGCGATTATCGCGTCGTAGAAACCGTCGTAGCCCACAGGCACAGCGTGCACGTCCAGCCCAACGCGCCGAGAAAGCTCGCGCATCAACTCGGCATCGAAGCCATCCCAGCCCTGCCGTCCATAGAAAGAGAAAGGATACACGCCGGGGTCAATGCCCACTCTCCACAGACCGCGCGCGCGGATCGCCTGCCAGCGTTCCTCGGCTGACGCAGTCGGGCTGATCAACGAGAACAAAAGCGCGGCTATCGCCAGGCTGCTGGCCAGCGCAACCGCGACGCGCGACGCAGGAAGCCGCATGAGCAGGCGGAGCACATCAGCTCTCCGGCGATTCATCGCGCAAAAAGCATAGTATCCCCTCTGCGATGCCCTGGGCCACGATCTCTGGGTAGCGGACGAGCAATTGGCGATCCAGGAAGAGGAAGCCCGTTTCGATGATCACGATGGGCGTCTGCGGCGCTACCTTGGCGAATGCGTGATACGCAGTCATATCGCGCGTGATGCTGCGAGCGTGGAAGCCCAGGCCCGTGCGTCGTGCATAGCGCGCCGTCAGACAGCCCGCCAGATGTTTGCTCGGTTGTGAGGTCATCGGATAAACCACTTTGAAGCCGGTCGCCTGTGCGTTCAGGCGAACGCACGAGTCAGCATGAATGCTGACCACGGCGCTGGCGCGATAGCCTCTCAAGCGCGCGTCGTATTCGTCAAGCACGTCTACCAGGTAGCCGTTGGCGCGCAGCAGATCGGCGACGCGCGTCGCGTGTAAGAAATTCACCTCGGCTTCCGTCAACCCATCTTCACATATCGCGCCGCTGTCGTAACCACGATGCCCGCTGATGATGCCGATGCGCCGCCCTGCCAGCTCATCCGCAGGCGAGGAAAGGCCGGCACCCCCCCAGGGCAGCTCAAGATCGCGGGCGGCGGTCACGACGAGACCGCCGATGGCAAGGGCGAAGATCAGGACGATCAGCCCGCGCGTCATCCGCGCGGCCAGGCGTTCCTTGAACGCCTCTCTCTGGCTTACGACCTCCTGAGCCAGGCGCGCGCTGCGCTTCGCAGTGCGCTTGTAGTGGCCAAGCGCGGGCTGTTTTTTTCGCCGTTTCACGTGCCCTGGTCGAGGGATTTGCGCAGGACGCGCGCCTCTTCGCTCAGCCGCCGAAACCCCAGCCGTTGATAAAGCCGCTGAGCAACCTGATTGCCGCCCTGGGTATTTAGCGAGACGGTGCGTGCGCCGGCCTGGGCCAGTCGGTCTAATTGCTCGCACAACAGCGCTGTCCCGATGCCATGCCGGCGCGCTTCGGGATGCACCGCCAGGCGTACCACGTGGCCCGTCCAGCTATGGATCTGCGAGCAGGCGTAGCCGATGATCTGGCCGGCGCAGATGGCAACGGTCATCCAGAAGGCCCGTTCAAACATCACACGCATCAGCGCCGGTGGATAGTGCCATGGCCCTTCAAAACACATCTCGTCCAGCGCACAGAGCGCCGTCAAGTCCTCCGCCGCTGCCCGTCGAATGAAGGCGTTGCCCAGCCGGCGCTCCTGCGTCTGCGGACGTGCCTGGAGACGCACCTCGTAGGTGAACAGCCGATCTGCGACTAAGTAAGCGTGATCGGAGAGGTAAGGCTCCAGCCAGTCCGAGGCGCGCACGACGCACCACAGCTCGCGTATGCCCTGCGCGGCCAAGCGCGCTTCAGCCTCAGCAAACATCGTCTGCACGCAAGGCGTCGCCGAAGCGCCATCGGCTATACCCACCCAACGCACCCATGCAATGCGAGATTGACTGCCTTCAAGCGCAGCGTCTGGTGAGAGATCGAGGGGGACGATGAGCAATGCAGCACGCCTATCACAGAACGCCCAAAGCGGACTCGCAGACCAGTCATCCAGTCTCCACCAGCCAAGGTGATCGAACGTGCGGCGGGCGTGCTTCAGCCGTCTGAAGACGCTCGCGCGGCCGTCACCGGCCAGAACCGCCTCGGCGCTATGGCCGACTTCCTCTGTAATAGACACGGAAGATCAATTCAACGTGCTGAAAGTAACCGCCAGGGATGTTCTCGAGTTCGGCGAGCTGTAGGTTACGGACTTCTATTTCTGTGCGCAGGGCGGTTGTTCTTATCTCGAAAGTGCCTTCTTTCACCTCAACCAGCGCCTGTTGCCCATATTGGCTCGTCAGTTTGTCGCGCATAGCCTTGTTGCCGTAGAAAGCCAGGGGTGAAAGCAGAAGTTTATTGGCGCTGTTCAGGTCTTCCCTGTCAAAGACCCAGACGAGCAGGGCCACGACCGGGGCCGGCGATGCCACATTCAAGCGCTCGGCGACGGTAGCGCCGCAATCGCCTAGAAAGCCCTCCGACGTAGAGAGGTCAAAGCTTTCCTCGAATTGCTCATCGCCGTGGTCGTAAACGGCTTGAAAGGTGCCGACGAGCTTCTCGCTCACCGTTGCTACGGGCGCACCTGCGGGTCTGCGGCTGGTCGGTGACGGAGCATAGCCAACCTCGGTTGGCGCCGCTGCGGATGCTGGCATTGGGGCAAAGGTGCCATCTACGACGGCTTCTCCACTAAACGGGGCCGGCGCGCTCCCCCAGCCGCCGGCGGCAGGTTGAGCGATGGTCACTTCTGCGTCTAGCCTCAGCAGCCTTATCGCCAGCAAGGCTAGAGCGGTGAGCGCGCCGATCCACAAGAGCAAGAGCAATGTGCCGGTGACGACCAGGTTGCGGCGCGCCGTGACCACCGTTTCTGGGATGTTGACCGGTTGATCCTTCACCATCTCCAGGCGGTCGGCGAGCTGCCTGATGTATTCCAGTTCAAGTGGACTAAACCAGCCACTGTTTATGCCATCTGCGCCTCTATCAACGTCTTTCTTCGCTGCTTGCTCGGCGCTGCGCACCATCGCCAGTGCCTCCACAGGCGTCACGTCGCCGCTGGCAATGCCCAGCGCCTGCTGTGCGCGCAAGAGCGCACTTTCGGGCTGGCCGATGGCCATATCGCGAGCATAGCGGGTGGCTACGTAGGCCACGTAAACATCGCGATAGTCTGGGCGGTCGCCATTGGTATCAAAGCGCAGGTAGCGCGGCGAGGCATCGCGCAGGATCGCGTCCGCCGGCACCCAGACGAAGACCAAGTAAGCGGCAGCGCCTAGGCCGATCAAGAAGCCGATCACGATGGCGAGCGTCAGGCTAATTAAGCGTCCTCGTTCGGGGAGCGCGCTCACGGCTTAGCATTCTACACTTGGGTCGGCTCGGGGGTGCATTCACAGCTAGGGGCAAAACCCTAGGCTTTGCCCTACCATGAATGCGCCCACGACTCAACTTCAGAATGGTTCGACTCACCGTTGAGCCTGAAACTGCCAAGGCAAGCCCCAGTGGGATGTCTCCTCTTCTTGTTGTGTTGTCTTACCACTCTCGAGCGGCGCGCTTATGCACCCTTGACAAGCGCGGACGTGCTGCTATACTCCCGCCTCGTTGGAAAAGTGAATATCGCCCAATAGCGCACTCTTATCCAGAGAGGCGGAGGGACCGGCCCTGAGAAGCCTCGGCAACCATCAGACGGTGCAAAAGTGAACCATCACAGCGCGCGTGAGGTGAGGTTCGCTTGCACAGGCTGACACGGTGCCAATTCCGGCAGCGCAAGACTGGAAGATGGGAGATGGCGCGGAGTGGTGTACAACGCTCGGTGCCCTCTTGTCCAAATGCGCAAGAGGGCGATTGCTTTTCCAGGGCTGGTGCGCGTCGCGCATGGCGCGCTGCCTGCTCGCTGTGTTGAACCATGCGCCACAACAAATCTGTCTGAAGGAGAAGCTATCCAGATGTCCGAGCGTCAATTTCACTTCGATACCCAGCTCTTGCATGCAGGGGCGCAGCCCGATCCGGCGACAAACGCGCGGGCCGTGCCGATCTACCAGACCACGTCTTATCAGTTTCGTGACACCGATCACGCTGCCAACCTCTTCGGCTTGCGCGAGTTCGGCAACATCTACACCCGCATCATGAACCCCACCAACGACGTGGTGGAGCAGCGCCTGGCTGCGCTTGAGGGAGGCGTGGGCGCGCTGGTCACGTCGTCTGGCCAGGCCGCAGAGACGTTCGCCATCCTCAACCTGGCCCAGGCCGGCGATCACATCGTCAGCTCGGCCTCGCTCTACGGCGGCACATACAACCTGTTTCACTATACGCTGCCGAAGTTCGGAATTGAGGTCACGTTCGTCGACCCCAGCAACCCAGAGAACTTTCGCGCCGCGATCCGTCCGAACACCAAGGCGATCTATGGCGAGTCGGTCGGCAACCCGAAGCTGGACATCTTCCCGTTCGAGGAAGTGGCGGCGATTGCGCGCGAGCACAGCCTACCGCTGATCATTGACAACACGACGCCCACACCTTACCTGTTGCGGCCCATCGAGTGGGGCGCTGACATCGTGGTGCATTCAACGACCAAGTACATCGGCGGCCATGGGCTGAGCATCGGCGGCGCAATCATAGACGCCGGCAAGTTCGACTGGGGCAACAGCCCGCGCCACCGCGCCTACTTCAACACGCCCGACCCCAGCTATCACGGCTTGATCTACGCCCAGCTCGGTCCAGCTGCCTACATCCTCAAGGCGCGCTTGACTTTGCTGCGCGACATCGGCGCCTCGCAAAGCCCGTTTAACTCCTTCCTCAACCTCATCGGCCTGGAGACGCTGCATGTGCGCATGGAGCGCCACATCCACAATGCCAATATCATCGCCGAGTGGCTCTCCAGGCATCCACATGTGGCCTGGGTCGTCCATCCCAGCCTGCCGAGCCACCCGCAACACGAGAAGATCAAGCGCATGGCGCCGAAGGGGCTGACCGCGCTAATCGGCTTCGGCATCAAGGGCGGGCGCGAGGCAGGCCGGCAGTTCATCAACCATCTGAAGCTCTTCTCACACGTCGCCAACATCGGCGACGCCAAGTCGCTGGCCATCCACCCAGCCACCACCACGCACTCCCAGCTCACGCCGGACGAGCAGCGCGCAACCGGTGTCACCGACGACTTCATCCGGCTGAGCATCGGCCTAGAGGATGTGCGTGATCTGATCTGGGACCTCGACCAGGCGCTGGAAGCGGCCGTTGCCGTGGTGAGCAATGGGCATAAAGTGAGCCTGTAGCAACCATGCCGTTGGAGAGGTCGCCGATGGGTTTGGCCCCGGCGACCTCTCACCAAACAATCGCTCCGATGTTGGTCCAAACGCAATACTTCCACTACGACGGCGAGATCAAACTACAGAGCGGCGCAACGCTTGGGCCGCTCACGATCGCCTATGAGACCTACGGTCAGCTCAACGCTGATCGCAGCAACGCCATCCTGATCTGCCATGCGTGGAGCGGCGATGCCCACGTGGCTGGCCGGCACTCCCCCAACGATCCCAAACCCGGCTGGTGGGACGACGCCGTGGGGCCGGGCAAAGCGTTCGATACCGACCGCTACTTTATCGTGTGCTCCAACGTCATCGGCGGCTGCGGCGGCAGCACCGGCCCATCCTCGATCAACCCAAAGACCGGCCGGCCCTACGGGATGAGCTTTCCGATCGTCACGATCGCCGACATGGTGGAGGCGCAGCGCCTGCTGACGGATCACTTAGGCATCCCGCAGTGGCTGAGCGTGGCCGGCGGCAGCATGGGCGGGATGCAAGCGCTGCAATGGACGGTCTCATACCCCCAGCGCGTCCGGAGCGCGATCGTGCTGGCGGCCACCGCTCGCCTCTCTCCGCAGACCATCGCCCTCAACGCCGTACCTCGCCAGGCCATCTACGCAGATCCCAACTGGAACAACGGCGACTACTACGGCAAGACGCCGCCGAACGCCGGCCTGGCCGTCGCGCGGATGATCGGCCATATCACCTTCCTCAGCGATGTTTCGATGCGCGAGAAGTTCGGCCGCCGGCTGAGCAACGGCCAAAACGGCTACGCCTGGTGCTTCGACCCAGAGTTCGAGGTGGAGCGCTACTTAAACTATCGCGGCCAATCGTTCACCAAGCGCTTCGACGCCAACTCATTCATTTACCTGAGCAAGGCGATGGACTATTTCGACCTCTCCTACGGGCTACCGTCGCTCGCAGATGCTTTTCGCCATGTGACCGCCAAGTTCTTGGTGGTCAGCTATACCTCAGACTGGCTATACCCCTCGTGGCAATCCAAGGAGCTGGTGCGCGCGCTGCTGCAGAATCACATAGACGTGACGTATGTTGAGATCGAGAGCGACTACGGCCACGATGCGTTTTTGCTGGAAGTTGATAGACTAGCAGCCTTAACACGCGATTTTCTAAAGCGCGTCGAGAACAGCTCGGCAGACGAGCACAGAGCTGCGGGAGACTGGGAGCGGGCTGCGGAAGCCCCTGCGGCCAGGAACTAGAAAGCTCGCTCCGGTTGAACCAAAAAGGAGGTTTACAGTCATGTGTGTCCCTAAGTGCCAAGAGAAACTCGCGCAAGCCCTTGACCGCCGTAGTTTTTTGAAGGCCGCTGGTGGCGCGGCAGCCGTCGCTTCCACCGCCTTCCTGGCCACGCCGGTGAACGCCAAGGAAGAACTCTTTCGCCCCCTTGAGCTGCGCGTGCGACAGGTCATTGACCTGACTCACCCCTTGACGCCGGACTTTCCCACGTTCGGCGGCCAGCAGCAGTTGACGGTGAGGAATGTCTTCACCCTCAAGAAGGATGGCTACAACCTCAACGAGTGGCAGATCAACGAACACACCGGCACGCACATGGATGCGCCTTTCCACTTCTCGGACAAGGACACAGCCGACCTTATCCCGCCGGAGAACCTGGTCGGCCCGCTGGTGGTGGTGGACATCCGTGATAAGGCGGCCAAGGATCCCGACGCGCTATTGACCGAAGCCGACCTGCGCCGCTGGGAGCGCCGCTACGGTCGCATCCCGTTCGGCGCGATCGTGGCCATGTATAGCGGCTGGGATGAGTTCGTCAAGACGCCCAAGTTCCGCAACGTTGACGAGAAGAACGTGATGCATTTCCCCGGCTTTAGCCTGGATGCCGTGGAGTGGCTGCTGGCCAATCGCCAGGTCAAGGGCATCATGGTGGATACCCTCAGCCTCGATCACGGCCCGTCTCAGGATTTCGCCGTCCACTTTAAGTGGCTGCCCAGCAACCGCTGGGGCATCGAGTGCACGGCCAACCTGGGCAAGCTGCCGGCGCGCGGCGCAGTCGCCGTGGTCGGCGGGCCGAAGGTCGCCGGCGCCACCGGCGGCCCCAGCCGCTGCTTTGCGCTGCTGTAGCGCATTCCCCCGCCACTGAGCGTGTTTAAACCTGGATGGGTGAAGGCAGTGCCTTCTCCCACCCTCCTGGAATCAGCCATCACCAGACAGCGGCTTGCCAAGGGATACCCCAGGGGTGAACGCGCGCTCTGCTATGGCGCAGCAAGGATACCGGCCCGACTTAGAGGCGATCGTCGCGTTGATTCCCAGCGGCGCGCGCGTGCTCGACCTGGGCTGCGGGGACGGCGAGTTGCTGGCGCAGTTGATCGCCCAAAAGCAAGTCTGGGCGCGCGGCGTGGAGCTGAGCGAGGCCAACGTGCGCGCGTGCATCGCGCGCGGCCTGTCCGTGCGCCAAGGCAACATCGAGGAAGGCTTGGCCGACTATCCCGACGACGCCTTCGATTATGTCATTCTCAGTCAGACCCTGGCCTACCTCGATCAACCGATGCCGGTCGTCAGAGAGATGCTGCGTGTCGGTCGCCGCGCCGTGATCTCGTTTGACAACGCCGGCTATTGGCGCGTGCGCTGGCGGATGCTGATGGGCCAGGGGGTTGGCGGCGACCTGTGCTCTGGCGAGCCGCGCACGCGCGCGATCACGCTGGGCCAGTTCGTCGCTTTCGCCGGCTGTGTCGGTGCACAGATCGAGGCAGTTCGATTGTTTAACAGCCGCCGCGCTGTGCGCACATTGCCGGATTGGCTGACTCACACTGCCATCTACGTCCTGCGCCGAGCCTGAAGAAGGCGCGCTCAGGGCATATTTGCCGATGCTGTAATCAAGCAACATCTGTTTTTTCGCAAAGGTGTATAACTCGTCTAACTCAGTCACCTCCAAGGTGACCGGCATTGGCGGCAATGAGGTGACACACTAGTGAAGCGAAGCATCTAAGCGGCCGCGTTGACCAAGGCCACGCCAGCCCGCAAGTCGGGCGCGCGCGGGGGCAGTTTGCGAACTGTCCCTGCTGCGCTGTTGCTCAGAATGACAGGGTGGGCAGAATGCTGGTGTCCCTTTTGTGCGCTTCATGCTGGTCACGCCAAGCGTATGCGCCCTAGACTCCGAACTCACGTTCCTCACCTGCTCATGCGGAGCCAGCAGGGTTGCCGAGTGCCGGCATCCCTGCCAACATCTCCGGCTGTCCCAGAGGCAGCGCTCCCTAACGCTTGTCATGCGCCGCACTGCTGAGTGGACGCCGTTTGCGGTTCTCGCGTTGTTGATCGCGCTGAGCGCGCTGGGGCCAGCGGCCAGAGAGGTGCGCGCATCGCTCTGGCAGAGCTACGCCGGCTATCGCAGCCCGTTCCTGGATGCCTGGCCGGCGGGCGCGGCCCGCCCGCCGCGCGCCCAGCGCGTCGTGGTCGTGATCGTGCATGGCCTGCGCCTGGACGAATCGCGCAGGATGCCGACGCTGAACGCGCTGCGCCAGCGCGGCGCCGATGTCACGATTGAACTGAAGCCGCCGGCCTACGACCTGCCGGCGACGCTCACATGGCTCTCTGGCGCCTGGCCGGAGGTGCACGGCGTCACGACGAATCAATCGCCGTTGCTCAGCCGCCCCGACACATTCCCGCGCGCGGCCCAGGCCGCCGGCTGGCAGGTGACCTTCATCGGCTCGGAGCAGCGCCATGATTGGCTCGGCGGCGCACAGCGCGGCGCGTTCGTGGACGACCTGGAGCCAAGCCAGCGCGATCAACAGGCGATTGCGCTCGCCCTGGAGGCACTGCGCGCTCCCTCTGGCCAACCTCAGCTCCTCATCGTGTCGCTCACGCTGGTCGCGCAGACCGCGCGCCGAGATCCGGACTCATACAGCAGCGCGGCGGCGGCCACTGACTTTCGCGTTCAACAACTGGCGGAGCAGATAAACCTACAGGCCGAGACGCTGGCCGTGCTTGCCGAGAGGGGGATTGCGCGCGATGGGCGCGATGGCGGCGGGGAGGCCGAAGTGGTCCGCGTGCTGTTGGTGATGGCCGGCGCAGGCGTGCTGCCGGGCAGCGTCGCAGTCGCGCCGGCCACAGCGATCGCACCGACGTTGGCCGCGCTGATCGGCGCGCCGTTCCCCATTCATGCGCAAAGCGGGTTCATCGCCGATGTGGTGGATGTCGAGCCGGCGGCGTTCGTCGCCTCTGCCCAGCAATTGACCACGTTCTACGACCAGTGGAGCGCTGCGATCGGCCAACCGCGCTTCGCAGCCGGCCTGTTACGCCGCTACGGCGACCGCCTCGCCGCTGGCGAGCGGCTGGCCTACGCGATCTGGCAGGCGGAGCTGGGCCGTGCCGCAGCGGAGGCTGCCCATGCCCGGCTGCGCGCCGAGCGCGCCACGCGCCTGCCGCTCGTCCTAGGTCTGAGCCTGTTGCTGCTCCTCGTGGTCGGCCTGCTGCTGAACGACTGGATCAGCGGCCCGCTGATCGGCACGTTGGGCTATCTGCTGGCCTGGCTGGTCGTCTTCTTCGTCATCCGCCGCGAGCCGCTCTCGCTTTCGCTCTTCCCCGACGGCGACCCAGAGGGGGTGTTTGCCGCCTGGGAGCGCCTGTCCGCGCTGCTGATGGGCCTGGCCGGCGCCGTGGTCGCTGTCGGCACGGGTCGCCGCAGCGACGCGCTGGAGGCCGTCGCTGCCGTGCTGCGCGCGCTGGGGCTGATGGCCGTCGCGCAGGCGAGCATCGTGCTGGCTTTCTACTGGCAGTGGGGCGATGCGTTCACTTGGACGCTCCCCAATTCCACCTGGCTCGTCGCGGCGCTGCTCGCGTTGACGCAGCTCAGCGCCTTTTTGATCCAGGTGTCGCTGGCGCTGCCGGCGTTGCCGCTGCCTATGCTGATCGCGGCCATCAGCGCGCTCATCTACTCCGTCGTGCGCCGTTCGCCCTGACCATCCAGGGCCTGAGCGTCGAAGCTGCCATCGGCCACTTTGATTTGTAAGCGCGCGCCGCGCTGCACCGCCCGCACCGAGCGCACGGTGCGCCCGTCGGCATCGCGCACGATCGCGTAGCCGCGCGCCAGCGTCGCCATCGGCCCCACCCCCTCCAGCCGCGCGCGCAGCCCATCCAGGCGCAGCCGCAGGACGGCCAACCTGTGCGCGAGCGCGGCCGCCAGGCGCGTGCGCGCCTCGTCCAGCCGTTCGCGCTGGCGGGCCAACTGGTTAAAAGGGCTGAGCAGGCGCAGCGCGCGCTGCAGGGTGCTCAGGCTGGCCCTAGCCCGCGTCAGCCGCGCCTGCATCGTCTCGGTCAAGGTCAGGCTCATCGCGTCCACTTGCAGCCGCAGGTCGTTGATGTCGGGCGTGATGATCTCGGCTGCGGCCGACGGGGTGGGCGCGCGCACGTCGGCGGCGAAGTCGGCCAGCGTGTAGTCAATCTCGTGGCCGATGCCGCTCACCACCGGCGTGGGCGAGGCAGCGATCGCGCGCACCACGCGCTCGTCGTTGAAGGCCCATAGCTCCTCCAGGCTGCCGCCACCGCGGGCCACCAGGATCACGTCGCAGCAGCCGGCGTCGTTCAGCCGCTGGATGGCCCGCACGATCTGCTCCGGCGCGTCCTCGCCCTGCACCAGCGTCGGCGAGAGATACACCTCAAGCAGCGGGTAGCGCCGGCGCAGGACGTTGAGGATGTCCTGAAGCGCCGCGCCGGTGGGCGAGGTGACGATCCCCAAGGCGCGCGGGAAGCGCGGCAAAGGGCGCTTGCGGGCCGCGTCGAAAAGCCCTTCGGCCTGGAGCTTTTGCTTCAGGCGCTCGAATTCGGCGTTTAGGTCGCCGATGCCCTGGCCGACCAGCGCTTCGACGTAGAGCTGATAGACGCCATCGCGTTCATATACGTCTATGCGCCCGCGCGCGATCACCGCATCGCCGTTGCGCGGCAGCCGGCTGAGCCGCGCGGCATAGCTGCGCCACATCACGCAGCGCAACTGCGCCCCCTCATCTTTGAGCGTGAAATACAGGTGGCCCGAGGCCGGGCGCGAGAGGTTGCTCACCTCGCCGGCCACCCGCACGTCCGCCAGCAGGTCGTCGCAGGCGATTACTTCCTTCACCCGCGCGGTGACCTCCGAGACGCTCAACGGTTCGGGGGTGCGCAAAAGCGACTGAAAGGCGTACTGCATGGCTCAAGGAATAGCGAAGGTCACCTTACCCTGATAGCGCTCATCCAGCGGCGGCAGGGGCAACTGGCTGACGCTATCGTACACCACCACGCTCCCGCGCAGTGGGCCATGATGGCCCTCCAGCGCGAATGGATGCCGGTCCACGATGAGGCTGTCGCGGATCCACTTCAGGGTGGGGATGGCGCCCAAGGCCGGCACGCTGTCGTGCGTGAGATACAGACCCTCTCCTTCCACGCGCACCGAGACCACGTAATCGTCGGTCAGCGGTCGCGCCGCCAGCCAGTGGAGGTCCACTTTCAGCGCCTTGCCGTCGCGGTGCGTCTGGGCGTCAATGAGCGCCATCTGGTCGGCGAACGGCACATAGCGCTGGCCGTCGCGGTAGTCGGGCAGGCGCTGGCCAGATTGGGCGATCTGGATCCCACGCCTGGGCGGGAGGTCAAAGCTCAGCGAGAAGTAGCGCGGTTGCTGTGGATCGCGGTTGGCCGGCAGCAGTTTGGCCTCGGTGAACTGCGCGCCCTCGGCGTCGGCCAGCGCAACCTGAGCAGGCGACTTCCCCAATTGCCAGTGCGTCCAGACGCGCAGTTGGCCCGGCAGGCCGGCGTCGTAATCCGCGCCGATCAGCAGGGGCGTCGCCGGTGTTGGCCCCCAAGGGTTGGCCAACGGGTGCTGCGTCGCCGGCGGCCAGCGCGCCGGCTGGATATCCACTTTGCCCACCGCGACGAACGTCGCGCCGTCGGCCGTTTGGTAAGGGACGAAGCGCCCATCGGCCAGGCCATACGCGCCCAGCCATAAGTCATACTCGGCTGGGGGTAGGTCCGGCGGCAGCCCCAGGATCAATCGTCGCGCGTGATAGGCGCCGGCTGGCGCATCCCCGGATAGGCGCACGTCGGCGTTGGCCGCCAGGCGACCATCGGGCCGCAGCAAGCGCACGGTGAGCGAGTCGCCTTCGCGCGGCGATGTCGGCGCATACCAGCCCAGATCGACCGCCATCGCCTGGCCGACCTCGGCCTTCCATTCCGGCCCATTGAGCGGGCCGACGACGGCCAGCCGCCCGTCGAACACGTGATGGGCCGCTGGCGGCGCGGGCGGCGCCTTGGTGACCAACCAGAGCGGCTGGCCGGCCAACGGCAGCGCACGCAGGCCGCGCGCTGCCAGCGACTCAGCAAAGGGCGACGTGACCAAGGTGGGATGGCTTGGCGCGAGCTGCGCGGCCTGTTCGGCGAATGTCTCGGCGTATGGCTGCGCGCCGCGCGGGAAGACATAGCGCACCCTCACGTCCCGGCGCAGCCCTTCAATCTCTTGGAGCGCCCACATCGGCGTGGCCTGGTGCCAGCCGGCCAGGACGACGCTATGGGCCGGCGCAGCGCGCAGCGCGCCCTCGGCTGCGGCGCGCGTCCCGCGGTGTTCGGCCAAAAAAGCATAGCTGGGCCAGCGCTGAGCGCCGTCGCTCAGGGCGATGAACAGCGCCATCAGCAGCAGCGCGAGCGAAACGGGCGACGCCCGCCCGCGCAGCATCACGGCGCTGCTGCCCAGGCCCGCGCCCAGCAGGGCGCACAGGATCACCCAACATGGCATGGCGTATTCCACCGTCTGCGGCGCGCGGTAGGTCAGCGTGATGAAGAGATGGCCACCCCAGGCAAACAGCCACGTCTGAGCGATGCCGGGACGGACGAGCAGCAGCCCCAGCATCGCCATGCCCATCAGCGCCAAGAGCGGCACGCTGAACTGAAACGTCAGCAGGGGCAACAGCAAGGCCGAGCGATCGGCCAGCAGGGTTGGCTCGGCGAAGGCCAGCATGTCGCCGGCGAAGCCGCGCGCGAAGATGTGAAAGAGCAGCCCTTCCACAGTGGTCAGGTTGCCCGGCGCGAAGCGCGCGCCGGCGGCGTCGCGCAAGGGCAGGTAGAGCCAAATCGCCTGCGTCCCGACGAAGACCAGCGCCGCGCACGCCAGCCCGCGCCAAAAGCCGGCGCGGTCTCCGCGCCAGGCCGCGAACAGCGCCGCGCCGCCCAGCACGGCGCCCACGACGACCAGCGAGAGATGATGGCCCACGCCCAGCCCAAGCGCAAGCGCGAAGAAGGGAAGCCCGCTGGCGCGACCGGCGATGGCGACCCGCGTTGCGGCGTAGAGCATCAGCGCGGTGAAGAGCGCGGTCAGGCTGCGGATGTTGGTGGTGGTGGCCTGCGCCCAAAACGTGGTGCTGGTGGCCAGCGCTGCGCTGGCGGCCAGGCCGGCCAGCGCGGTCACCGCGCGGCGCAGCCAGGCGTTGCTCAGCCGCAGGTCAGCGACGTGCGCGGTCAAAGTCTGCGCGGTGAGCGAGACGAGCGCCAGCGTCCCCGCGGCGGCAATGATCGAGAGGAAGGAGACGCGCGCGAAGGGCGATCCCAACGGGATCTGCGCCAGCAACCAGCCCAGCAGGGTGAACAAGGGATAGCCGGGCGGATGGGGGATGCCCAGCGCCACGGCGGCCAGTTGAAACTCGCCGCTGTCAGCCGGCTGCACATCGCCGTTGAGCGTGCGCGCGTAAAGGCCGGCGAAGGCCAGCGCCGGGGCGAGCGCCGCCAGCACGCGCACCCGAATATCAGCGGCGTCCTTCATAAACGCGGCGGAGCACGGCTGCGGTCTCAAGCGCTGTGCGCTCCCACGTGAACTGCGCCGCGCGCAACAGGGCGCGCTGGCAGAGCTTGTCGTGCAAGTCGTCTTCGATACAAGTGGCGATCAAGGCGCCGGCCATCCGGCGCGCGTCCTTGGGGTCAACCAGCATGCCGGCGTTGCCCACCACCTCGCTGATGCTGGCGGCGTTGCTGCCCACCACCGGCACGCCGCACGCCATCGCCTCCAGCGGCGGCAGGCCGAAGCCTTCGTAAGTGGAGGGGTAGAGGAAGCAGCGCGCGCCGGCATACACCGCCGGCTTGTCCTCTTCTTCCACGTGACCGATGAAGCGCACCACGTCGCCTATCTCCAACCGTGCCGCCATCTCGGCCAACGTGAGGCGTTCCCCACCGTCGCTGACCACCGGCGTCGAGGGCGCGCCGCAGATCACCAGCGGATATTCCTCGCCGATTGACTCCCCGCACCACACGTAGACCTGCATCAGCGTCTCGATGTTTTTGCGCACGTCGAAGCCGCCCAGGTAGAGGACGTAGCGTTCCGGCAACTGGTAACGCGCCTGGACGCGGGCGAGGTCATCCGCTGATACATACGGCGTGAAGCGCGCGCCGGCGGCCAACGGCACGACCGTCACGCGCTCAGGCGGCAAGGCGAGATGCTTCACGATGTCCCTTTTGCTGAATTCGGAGTCGGTGATGACCGCTGCGGCGTTGGCTGCGGCCGCCCGCACCAAGCCGGCATAGGCGCGCTGGCGCGGCCCGCCGCGGTAGGCCGGCAACGCCAGCGGGATCACATCGTGAATCGTCACGACCACCGGCACATCGCTGACCAGCGGCGGCCCCCAGTAGGGCACAAGCGCGATCTCGGCGTTCATCCGCTGCGCCGCGCGCGGAAACTCCACCTGCTCAAAATACAGCTTGGCCCAGTCCCCGCGTCGGCGGGGCAGCACAGGCTCAAGCTGAATATCCGGCGCGACGGCCGCCAGCGCGCTGAGCAACTGAGTCGTGTATTGGCCGCTGCCTGTCGTGTGCGTCTCCGGCGCATCGAGAAACCAGGCGTTGACGGCGACTTTCATGGCGAGGGATACAATCGCTTCTCGATTATGCCTGATTCATCGGCGCTCGACACCGCCCTGCTCAGGCGATTGACGATCGGCCGGCTGATGCGCAGCGCGCGCGAGGCCGCCGGCCGCAGTGCAAAGGATTGCGCGCGCGCCCTCGGCATCTCCCCTCAGCGCCTGTTGGCCTATGAGGCAGGCCAGCGCGAGCCGAGTTTCGTCGAGTTGGAGGCGCTGGCGTATTACCTCGACGTGCCCGTCCAGGCGCTGCTCTACGAGGAGGCAGGCAGGCGCGTCGGCGCCAAGGCAAACGAGCTGCCGGCGCTGGCCCAGCTTCGCGCGCGCGTGGTGGGCGCCAGGCTCAAGCAGGCGCGCTTGCAGCGTGGGGAGTCGCTAAAGGCCACCGCACAGGCGCTGGGCATCGCCAGCGGGCGGCTCAACAATTACGAACTCGGTCGCTCGCCGCTGCCGATCACGCTGTTGGAGAAGGCGCTTCTGCACTTTGGGATGACCATGGACCAGCTCCTCGACCTGGGCCTTGGCCCCATTGGCGAGGCGCAGCAGCGCCTGGCGCAGCATGCCCGCTTCGACGACCTGCCGGCAGAGGTGCGCGCCTTCATCACCGCGCCGACGGCCTTGCCCTACCTTCGGGTCGCCATGCACCTGAGCAAGCTGCCGCCCGAAGACCTGGCCGGCATCACCAAGGCACTCAGCCAGCTCACCGAGGGCCTCGCTTCAGCCTAGCCCCTACTTCACTCGACGCGCAAGCGCCCATCGGCGAGCGCCTGTCGAAAGATCGCGACCGTCTCGCCAACCGCGCGGTCGAAGGGCGTGCGCGGGAGGCCGCCGAGCGGCGCGAGCAGGGCTTCCAACGGCCCGCCGTCCATGCGCTCCGGGAAGGGCAACGGCTGCTCGTCGAAGGTCATTTGCCCGCGCACCGCGGGCGCGGCGGCTTCGATGGCTGCCACGACCTCTGCCATGCTCAACATCGCCCCAGGCAGGTGATAGACCTCTGCGCCGTGGAACGGGACGAGCGCACAGGCGATGAACGTCTTAGCCACGTCGTCGGCATATTCATAGTCGGCCCGCCCGCCGTAGGGGATGTGGTATGGCTGGCCGGCGGCGGCTGCCAGCATCGCCTTGGTCGGCGCGGAGGTCAGGCCCTGGTCGCGGCCGGGGCCGAATACGATGTAGGGGCGCAAGCCGACCGATGAGACGCCGTTCTCCCGCCAATACACGCGCGCTGTGCCCTCGTTGGCCTGCTTATACACGCCGTAGAGGGTGGTGGGGTGGCCGGCAGCGTCGTTCGGCAGCGGCTCCCCTGGTTTGGCGTCATCGGCGTCGTACACCGCGATGCTGCTGGCGTAAACGACCCGTTCGGTGCGTCCGCTGCGCCGGCGCGCCGCCTCGAAGATGTTGACCGTGCCGACGACGTTGACCTGCGCGCCGAGCACCGGATTGGCCCGGCAGAAGGGCACCTGCAGGCCGGCCAGGTGGATCACGTGCGTGATGTCGTGCTCATCCATCACCCGCTGCACCTGCGCGAAGTCGGTGATGTCGCCGCGGACGAACAGCGCGCGCGATAGTTCCTCGGGCGTCATGATCAGGCGCAGCCGGCGCAGGTCCTCACCCAGGTCAAAGGCGACAACCCGCTCGCCGGCGCGGATCAAGTTACGCACGACCCAGGCCCCGATGCACCCCAACGCGCCGGTGACGAGGAAACAGCGTTCGGCCATGGCCCATATTATGCGCGCGGCTGTGCACAGGGGGTGCATTCACGGCCAGGGGCAAGGCTAATTCTCACGCGGAGAACGCGGAGAACGCGGAAAGATGATATAGAAAGCACAGCGTCCCTACCGGCGTCTTCTGCGGCCCAGAAGCGGGGCGTCCAGAAATCGCGTT
>DAOTYZ010000312.1:0-2310 GCA_034434555.1 Candidatus Roseilinea sp. | reverse complement strand
TTGCCGCGCACGGGCGCCACCTGCCCCTGGCGCAGCTCGCCGATCTTCGGATAAGCGACATCCGGGCCGGTGCGCACGTTGACGAACTCGTTGGTCACGGTCACGCTGGGCGCGTCGGCAGGCGGTTGCTGGCCGGCAGGGGGTTGGCCGGCCGGCGGCTGTTGATTGCTTGGCGGAGGAACAGTGGGCTGAGGCGGCGGCTGGGTCGGCGGGGCCGGCGGCTGGGTCGGCTCTGGCGGCGGCGCCAGCGCCTCGGGCACGTCGGCCGCCAGCGCGATCAGCACCAGCGGCTCGGATTGGGTGAGCAGCTTGTCATCGGGCGGGCCATAGGCTTTGAGCTGAATCGCGTGCGTGCCGGCGGAGAGCGGCGTCCACGGCACGTTGATCGGGAAGCTGGGCACCCCTTTGGACTTGTCGGGGGCATTGAGCGTGGCGTAGGTGGTGCCGTCAATGATCACATCCACCCGCGAGATCGCCTCGCCGGTCGCCGTGCCGACGATGGCGATGCTCTGGCCGACGTTGAGCTGCGCGCCTGACTCCGGCGAGGTGATCTTGATCTCCGGTGGCTGTGGCGCGCCGCCTGGGCACGCCGTCAGCAGCAATGCGCCGGCCAATCCCAAGGCCAAGTGCCTCATCCATTGCCATGCTCTGCGTTCGCTCATCCTGTTCATTTCTCCTTAAGAAGAGACTTATCGCTTCTGTCGCAGCGTGCGCTTGATCGTTCATGACGCCCGCTGTTGCGCGCCGGTTCCCGCTCTCTATGAGCGCGCCTGAACCATGCGCTCTTTGTCTGCTTATGATAACAAGGAATCTCTGACGAGCGCCCTACGCCTGCCCGACGATCGGCCGACAATCTGCCGGGCGCGCCGCTCAGTTCGGCTGTGGCGGGCCATCCTCGCGTGGGCTAAAGGCAACCTGTGGGGGCTGAGCCGCCGCCTTGTGCCAGCGCACGTCGTCAAACCAGGCGCGGCCATCGGCCCACAGCCCACTGTGGCCGGCAGCGAAGCGCGTCTGGGGGTCGCTCACGGCCAGCACCTCGCGGTCGTCCAGCGTCACGCGCAAGCGGTCGCCCTGGATCGCAGCGCCCAGGCGCAGCCAGTTGCGCGGGTCGGCTTCGACGGTCGTCATGCCCAGCACCTGGTCATCGGCGGTCACGCGCACCTCGGCGCGCCCGTCGGCGATCCGGCGCAGCGCCACGCGATAGCCCCCTCGGTCGTTCTGCGCGCGCAGGACGATCCCCCACCCACCGCGCGCATCCAGCAGACGGCCGCGAACCTGAAAGGCGTAATCACGCCCTTGTAGGGCGGTCGTCAACAGGCCCGCGTTGCCGGCCTCCAGCACCACTTGGCCATCGTCCAGGGTGATAGGCTGCCAGCGCCCGCCCCTGGCCGTCCAAACGCCTGGGTCGAGCTGGCGTCCCCGGCTGCGGCCGGCGCGCAGGTCGGCCTGGCGATGGTTGAGCACCCAGCCGGCGCCGGTGTCCTTACACAGGTAGCCGTGCAGCGCGCCATCGAAGACGTGTTGAAACAAGCAAGCCTGGTTGTCGCTGAGCTGGGGCGCGTCTGGCAGGGGCGTGAACGGGCCGAGCGGCGTTGGGCCGGCGTAGATCTTGGTCTTCCAGGCGTTCTCGTTCACCTCGGTGGCCAAAAAGTAAGTCCCGTCCAGGAAGAGCATGTGCGGGGCGGCCAGCTCGTATGGCACGTCAATCAGCACGCGCTCGGTGGCGGGGTCGGCCAGCCCTTCCACCCGCCAGGCGCGGCGGGCCTTGATCTGCCAGCGGCCGGCCTGCTGGCCGCCGCGAAACCAGTAGAGGTAGAACATGCCGTCGTTGGGGTCGCGGAAGAGGGCGGGGTTTTGATTGCGGATGCCGGCTTCCTGGGCCACCAGCACAGTGTAGCGCGGGCTGAACGTGAGGCCGTCCTCGCTGGTGCGCATCACCACGTGGCTGGTGCCGCAGTGGTCGCGGTCATAGGCCATGTAGAGCCGCGGCCCCACCTGCAAGACGGACGGCCAACGCTCGCCGTCGCCGCGCAGCAGCGGGCCGGCCTTCTCCCAGCGCCGCAGGTCGTTGCTGCGGGCCAGGCCGATGCCGCCGCAGTCGGCCAGCCCGTAGTAGCCCCAGTAGCGGTAGCCGGCGTGGTTCAGTTCAACCACGCTCAGGGTGTGGGGCGCTTCGCTCTCCCAGTCCTCGCTGCGGGTGAGCACGGTGGTCGGCGGGCCAAAGGCGTAATAGCCCAGGCCGGCCCGGCCAAAGTCGTCGAACATCTCGAATGTCCGCCCGCCGCTAGAGAGGTCCTCGGCCAGTGGATT
>DAOTYZ010000311.1:0-1687 GCA_034434555.1 Candidatus Roseilinea sp. | reverse complement strand
CGACGCCTAGGCGACCCGGACGATCGCCATCTAGTTCACACCAGCGAGCGCCCGCCGTCTACAAAGTACACCGCGCCGGTGGCGAAGTCCTCCTCGATGAGATAGCGCACGGTGCGCGCCACATCGTCCGGCGATCCGATGCGCTTGAGGAGGGATTTCTCGATGGCCCACCGGCGCTTGGCTTCGTCGGCGTCGTCGGGCAGCAGCACAGTGCCCGGCGCGATCGCGTTGACGCGGATGTGCGGCGCCCACTCAGCGGCCAGCACCCGCGTAAGCGCCACCAGTGCCGCTTTGCTGGCCGCGTGATGCGCGTAACCCGGCCAGGCTTGGAAGGCCGACAAGTCGGTCATGTTGATGATCACCCCGCCGCCCTGGCGCAGCATGGGAGGGGCGACGGCTTGCGAGAGGATGAAAGGGGCTTTGGCGTTCAGCGCCATCTCAGCTTCCCAGGCGGCTTCCTCTATCTCCAGCGCCGGCTGTTTGAGCCAGACGGAAGCGTTGTTGATGAGCACATCAATTCGCCCAAAGCGGCTGAGCGTTGCCTGGACCAGCGCACGCGCCTGGGCGGGCTGGGTCAAATCTGCTTGCATCGCAAAGCCGGGACGGCCGGCTTGCGCGATCGCGGCCAGCGTCTCCTGCCAGGGTTCATGCGCGGCGTAATAGCTGAAGGCGACGTGCGCGCCCCGCGCGGCCAAGTCCAGCGCGACGGCCCGCCCGACGCGCTGCGCTGCGCCAGTGATCAGCACGACAGCGTTGGCGATTTCCATAACCAGGATTGTGCCGCGATCTCGCCCAGAAGGGCGCATTCACGGCGAGCACAGCACCTTGGGTAGGCGACGGCACGCTGTCACCTACCCTCTATAGACTTGCCTTCGCCGGCAGCATGGACGGGTAGTGAAGGGTTGCCTCCATTGGGTGAATGCACCCGAACGCACGGAGAGTGGCGCAATGGCAAAGGAGTCCAACTTCCGGATTGACAGGTGCCTGTTCACGAATCACGCGCTGCGCCGGCCTGTCATGCTTAGGGGCGCAACGTCGCTGCGACCCCTGGCGAAGCATCTCAACGCCTGCCCAACCAAAACCCCGCGAAGCCACCAACCCACCCGCCTAATTCCCCCGCGTCCTGAGAAAGCACTGTTTACCCAGCAAAAATGATGGCCGCGCCATCATGAGGTATTGGGGGGAAAGCCCCCTCTAATTCTCCCGCTTCTTCGGGCGCTTTCACTATACGGGCAACCGCTGGCAGGCTGTTAGCCGGTGAAAGCTGTGCTTCCTTCCAAGGGCGAGCGAGGCATTGTCTTTGCCTACCTAAGGTTCTGACCCTGCGCCATAAACGCAACCGGTTCTCGCGTCTTAATCACCTTCAAGCGGCGCACTTCCGCCGGCAGCGGGCGCAGATGCCGACGATCTCGATGGCGCTTCGGTGTGAGATAAACCCGGACTGGCGAAGCCGGTGGACCAGCGAGCGGGAGGCGCGCAGTTCAGTCACGGTGCGGCAGCGCTCGCACACCAAATGAAAGTGTAACCCTTGCTCCACGCACATCAGCACATAGCCCTGATTGCCGATGCCCACGCGGTCGAGGAAGCCCTCGCGCTGAAGCATCTCCAAGGTGCGGTAAACCGTCGCCAGGCCGATGCGCGGGTCGCGCTTGCGGGCGCGGTTCAGCACCTCCGCCGGGCTGAGCGA
>DAOTYZ010000310.1:0-3358 GCA_034434555.1 Candidatus Roseilinea sp. | reverse complement strand
CGCTTGAAAGAGCCAGGACTCCAGCCGTTGCAACTACAGGTGATTTTGGCTGAGGAAGACAGCCCACCTGCAGGGCACCAGGCGGTGCGCTGGTTGCTGGTTACAAGCTTGCCCGTGTCAAGTTTGGAAGATGCGCTCCGCTGTTTGCATTGGTCTTGGCTGATAGAACGCTTTCACTTTGTGCTCAAGAGTGGCTGCCGATTTACAACTGGAGAATGCTGAGCGCCTGAAACGTGCACTTGCCAGCTACCTCATCGTAGCTTGGCGTTTGTTGTGGCTGACCTACGAAGCGCGTCGCCAACCAGAGCAACCGTGCAGCGAAGTGCTAGAAACGCATGAATGGCAGGCGCTTTACTGCTTCCATCATCGCACACCTCATCCTCCGCCGCACCCGCCCACCCTGCGTCAGGCCGTCCATTGGATTGCACGTTTAGGCGGCTTCCTCGGTCGGCGCGCAGACGGCGAACCCGGTGTCAAGACTATCTGGCTAGGGTTTCGCCGTCTTGCTGACATCGCGGCAGCCTGGCAATTCATGCATAGCATGCTCGGCAATCCCCCAAGCACTTATGGGTAATGCTAAGCCGCATGCGGGGGAATCAGAAGGGGGCTTCCCCCGCATGCGGGGGAATCAGGCGGGGCGCTGCGGGGTCGCTGAGGCCCCGCCTTGCCCTTGTCATTCTGAGCGCTGGCGAAGAATCTAGACGCGCGCCTGACCTGGGGTCACAGAGGCTGCGCAGCTTGGTCCGGCAGATGATTCGTAGCAAAGGCAGACACCATACTTGGCTAGGCGGGCGTTTAGATGCTTCGCGCGAGGGCGCAGCAGCGCTGCGTTTCTACTATGACAGGCTGGCGCGGCGAGCGAGCAGCTACTGGTGAACGAACCCCAACAAATGCTGGCGTGCTAAACTCCAATGTCATGCCGCCGAGCGTATTACGTCGGCGGCGCGGCCTGAGCGCCATTGCAGCGTGCGTCTTGTTGTCCTGCGTAGGATGCGGAGAGCCCGCTTCCCCGCCGCCTGTCGCGCCGACGATCCTGGCAACGATTTATCCCACGCCGACCCCTCTCGCAACGGCCACACCCACCCCACAACCGACGCCTGACCTGGTGACACTGAGGGAGGAAGCCAATCGGGCGGCGTTCATCGGCGATTATGTGCGTGCCATTGCCCTGGGCCAAGAGATGCTCAAGTTTGCGGAAGGCACAGCAGCAGATACGCGGTTGAAGCTTGGGCAGTGGCAACTGGCTGCTGGTAACGCACGCGCGGCGGTTGCCGTGCTCCAACCGCTGACCGCCGAGCTGGATGGCAACGGGGAAAGCGAACTGGCCGATGCGCATATTCTGCTGGGGCGGGCCTATGCCACAACCGGCGATAGCCGCTCAGCCGGCGCAGGCTATGCCGCAGCCCTTGCTGCCGGCGCCGTCATCTCGCCTTGGTTGCATCTGTGGCTCGGCGATATTTCGCTCAACGCAGGAGAGCTGGCAGATGCCGCAGAGCACTACCAGCGCAGCCTGGATGGTGTCCCCACAGTGGCTCAGGAGTTTGCCCGCCGTGAGAAGCTGGCGCTGGCGCATCAACTAGCGGGCGACTACTCGGCTGCGATCGAGCAATATGAAACCATCTTAGCGCGCGCGCAGTTGCCCGCTTATCGCGCCCGGATCACCTGGGAATTGGCCCAGGTTTTGCAAGCCAGTGGGCAAGTTGGGCGCGCCCATCAACTGATGCATGCGTTGATCGAGGCTGCGCCCAAAACGCCACAGGCACTACAGGCTGCCCGGGCGCTATTGAACGCCGGCCAGGCTGTAGATGACCTTCAGTATGGCATCGTCGCCTATCACAACGGGTCGCATGTGGTTGCCCGAGAGGCGTTCCAGCGCGCGATCAGGCGCGATCCCAGCCGCGCCAATGACGTGCGTTACTGGGCTGCGCTGAACTACATCAAGCTCGGGAGTGTCAGCGACGCATTACGCAACCTAGATCAGACCATTGCGGCCAACTCGGCCAGCGCGCCGGCGACGATTCAGGCTTTGGGCGAGAAAGCCAAGATTCTGGCCAACGCTGGCAATGCGGCCCAAGCGCAGGCAGCTTTTGGTCAGCTCATCGCGCGTGCTACGGCCAGCCTGGAGAGCAGCAAGACGATATTCGAAGTTGGACAAGTCTTCGCGCGCTATCCGGCGCTGTGGGCCGAGGCCGCGCAGGCGTATATCGCGGCTGCCGATTTGCAAACAGGCGATCAATCGTTGGCAGCCGAGGGGCTGATCCGCGCCGCGGCCATGTATTACCGGCTCGGTCGCCATTCAGACGCGCTCTCGCTTGTCCAGCGCCTGCGCAGCGCGTTCGACCGCGCGCCGCAATCGCTGCTGGGACGGCTCTGGGAAGGCAAGCTTCGGCTTATCTTGGGCGACGAAGCCGGCGGTGCGCAGGTGTTGCGCGATCTGGCCAGCGAGGCGCCGGACGCCTTTGAGGGTGCGCGCGCCGCCGAGCTGCTTCTAAATCCAGAACAACCGCCGCTCTCGGCCAACGTGCGCGCCGCGCTGGGCCAGGCGGATGAGGCCGGCGAACAGGAAGAGGCGGAGCGTTGGCTGCGCGGCTGGCTAGGGTTGGACGAGCGCGCTGACCTACGCACTTTGCGGGCCGACCTGGCCGCCGATCCGCGCTTCTCTCGTGGCAGCGCGCTCTGGCGACTGGGGTTTCGGGTTGAGGCACGCGAGGAGTTTGACGGGCTGCGTCTCGCATTTGGGCGCGACGCCTTGGCGCAGTATCAACTGGCGCTGTTCTTCCGGCAGATCGGGCTATATCGCGCCTCTATCAGCGCTGCTGATGCGCTGATGCGGCTCTCGCCGGCCAAAGGCCCCTCTGACCTGCCAACGTTCATCGGCAAGCTGCTCTATCCGACCTATTACGCCGAGTTGGTGATGAAGCATGCCGAGGAATTCGGCCTAGATCCTTTGTTACTGTTCGCGCTGATCCGTCAGGAAAGCTTGTTTGAACCGTTTGCTGTGTCTAGTGCGGCTGCCAATGGTCTGATGCAAGTGATCCCCAGCACGGGGCGCGAGATACACGCGGAGTTGGGGTGGCCGGCGAATTACACCACAGCAGACTTGCAAAAGCCCTACGTCAGCGTGCGCTTTGGCAGCTACTACTTAGCCAAGCAACGCCGCTTCTTCAATGGCGACCTCTACGCCGCTTTGGCGGCATACAACGGTGGGCCAGGGAACGCACTACGCTGGCGCGAGCGCAGCGCCGGCGATCCCGACCTCTTTTACATGTTCATCACCTTCGACGAGACTCAGCGTTACATTCGCGCCCTGGCTGCCAATTACGCGATCTACCACCGTCTATACGGTCGGCCATGATGG
>DAOTYZ010000309.1:0-8841 GCA_034434555.1 Candidatus Roseilinea sp. | reverse complement strand
TGCTTTGCCTTGTCATTCTGAGCGAAGCGAAGAATCTAAACTCGCGCTCGATGAGTGGGCTGCAGGGTTGCTGGGCGATAACGTAGGGTTAGTGGCTTCGCAGGACTTTAGTCAAGCGGGATTTCAGATGCTTCGCTTCGCTCAGCATGACAGCCCCCTTTCTTTCCCCCGCAACAGCTCATGATGGCGCAGCCATCATTTGGCCTGGGGAAACAGCGGCGCAGTCGCTGTTTCCCAGGAACACCTGTTGATGGCGTGGCCACCATTTGGCCCAGAGGAAATAGCGGCTCCCAGGAATCGGGGGGACACTCCCTCCCCGTTTACGGGGAGGGGCTAGCCGGGGAGCTGCTCAACATCACTCACACCAGCCTAGTTGCTGTTTCCCAGGATGCGGGGAAGAAAGGGGCTATCATGCTAACGCCAGCCTGCTGCCTCGGCCACCCTTCGGTTGGCCGCGAGCTGAGATGCTTCGCGCTCAGCATGACATGCTGAACGCTTGCCCCTATTCGTGAATACGCCCAACACAGGATGGATGAAGGAAGGGATGAGTTCTAGTAGATGAACGGGATGAGTTTGCGGGTGCGCCGGCTGTAGGCAGTGTAGTCCGGGTAGTGCGTGCGCAGCCAGCGTTCCTCGTGCCTCGCCTTGGCGTCAAAGAAGAGAAAAGCCACCAACGCGGCTGCCAAGCCTGGCAAGCTGTTGAGGAAGAGGCCGAGCGCAAACATCCCTAGCGTGATCCCGCTATAGATAGGGTGGCGCACCAGGGTATAAACGCCGCTGCGCACCAGATAGCCGTCGTCAATCGGTTTAGGAAATGGCGTCAGGTTGCGCCCTAGCGCGATGACTCCGCCGACGAACAGACCGCCGCTTCCCGCCGCCAGGGCCAAGCCGGCCACTCGCGCACCCCAAGCCAGGAACGGCGGCCATAACGGGCCACGCGGCAGCGCAAACGTGAGGATGAATAGCAGGGGAAGCAGCGTGAACTGGGCAATCACCCAGCCCTCTCCACGCGAGCCGAATTTCATCGTTTCACATGACCTTCTCAACGCGCAGCCAACCGTCGCCCAGGGTTGCGTTGGCCTGGGCAAGCGCTTCCGGCGCGCCCATCACCACCACCCGCCCCCGCGCCCGCACGTCGTCTAGGACTTCGGCGAACCGCACAAAGTCTTGAGGCGTCGTGCTGAGCACCTCGTCGCGCAGTTTCTGGCGTGCCTCGTCCGTATCGCCGGCCAGGTAGCGCACCATCGAGACAAACCCTTTGGCGTCGGGCAACATATAGTCGTCCATCTCGCCGATCACGCCGATGATGGTGCGGGTGACTTCGTCTTGGCTGGGCGGATGCTGGCGCAAGAAAGCGGCTGCGTCGTCGTAGACCCGCAGCGTGTCCAGCAGATTGGGATCGCGATAGGAGACAAAGGTGAATGCGCCGGTGCGAAGGTCGAGACCACAGAAGCTGCCGTAGGCCCCGCCTTGCATGCGCACGCGCTCCCATAAGTAGCTGGTGCGCAAGTAATTCTGGACGGGCAACCATGCCCCGCTGAGTTGATGGCCGAGCGCGTACACGTCTGCACCCTTGCCGACGTAATTCACCTGGGCTGGGATGGCCAACCCTTCGTGGCCGTTCGTTGCGCTGGTCGGCCAGTCCGCGGGCGTCGTGCTGCGCACAGGCAGCTCGCAAACGAAGGCCTCAAGCTTGGGTTGAAGCTGCGCCCATCGCGCTGCGTCCACGGTGACGTTGACCACCAGGCCTTGCCGGCTGACCAGGCGGTCGCGGATGGCGACCAGGCGTTCCAGCACGCTGGGCCAATCGCGCTCTACGCGCTCGGCCAACGCACGCAGAAAGTAAAGCTGGCTGATGCCGCTCATCTGCTCGGCAGCCCACTCGGATGGGCTAAAGGCAGCGCGCAGGCGCGTGTTGACGAAGGCGTGACCGCCGGGAACCAGGCTGCTCTCTAGGCTGGCTTTGTTCTCCAGAACGATTTGCCTAAAGCGCTCGCGGTTGTCCAGCCGGGCAGTGCCCAACACATCGCGCAGGATGTCTAGCAAGTCCTCAAACTGCGCCGTGGTGCTCTTCGCGCGCAAGAAGAAGCGCCGCACCAGGTCGCGCTGCTCGCGGGTTAGCGTGCTGAACGGGCTGGCTGAGATGCCGCCGGTTTTGCGCCCGATGCGCTGGAGCAGCTTGACGAAATCCTCTTTCTCCGTGCCCATTTGCAGCAGCGCGCGCCCCATCAGCGCAACATACGGCACGTCTTCGGGCGGGATTGCGCGCATGTCGAACGCCAAGTCCAGATACACCACGCCGCTGGTGAACAGGTCGTGATAGAGCAGCGTCGCATCGCCGCCGGCCAGGGCCTGGACCTCGATCGGGATCGGCTTGTTCTGTTTATCCAGGTCTTCCAGCTTGAGCGTGGGGATGGTCGCTAACGCCTCTGGCGGGTCAGGAGCGAGCTGCATGGCTTCCAGCGTCTTCGTCTCTTCTGCGATTCGCAGCAGGTCATCCTGGCTCATCTGGGCGCGAGCCTGCTCGAGGCGAGCGCGCTCCTTCTCCTCTAGCCTCTCGCGCAGGTGCGGGTCGGGCTTGAGGATCACCGTGGTGCGGTGAGGGTTGTCAATCAAATAGCGCCGGATCAGGTTGCTGAAGAGCGGCTCATTGTTGGCCAGGCGCGCTTTGATGGCTGCCAGTGGTTGCTCAAAGCTTAACGCTGCGATTGGGTCGCCGCCATAAATCCACGTCCGCAGCGCCTCGGTCATAAAGACAATGCCGCGCGGGAAGCTGCCGAAGTTGTTCTCGCGCAGGCGGAACTCGAGCGTGTTGACCGAAGCCTCGATCTGGTCGGGGTCAATACCGCGCTCGGCCAGTTCGCGCAATGTATCGAACACCAATTGCTCTAGCTTGTCGGCATCGTCAGGATTCATGCCCTTCAAGCCCACCGAGAAGATGGACTGGCGAAGCTCATCATCAAAGCCGCTGCCGGTCAGGTTCTCGCCCAGACCGCTATCAATGAGCGCCTTGCGCAGCGGCGAGGCCGGCGTGCCCACCAATATGTGCGCGAGGATGTGCAAGGCCAGGTTCAGCTCAGGATCGTCCTCATCGGTGAGCAGCCAGTTGATCGAGACCATGCCGCGCGGTTTCTCCTCTTCGCTGGCGTCGTAGGACTCAATAATCCGGCGCGGGGCGTCCCAGCGCGGCTGGAGCGGGATATCCACGTGAATCTCCCGTCGGTCAAAGGCGCTCAACCAACTATCCAGATAGCGCAGCCGCTCTTCAGGATCATCATTTCCGTAAAACACGATCCGCGCGTTGGATGGGTGATAGTAGGTCTCGTGGAACTGCTTGAACTGTTCATAGGTCAGATTGGGGATCGCTTCGGGGTCGCCGCCGGAGTCGAAGCCGTAAACCGTGTCCGGAAAGAGCGTGTGTTGAATGGTGCGCCCCAGGACCTGGTCGGGCGAGGAATACGCCCCTTTCATCTCGTTAAAGACCACCCCTTTGTAGCGCAAAGGCTGGTCCGGCGCTTCCAGCTCATAGTGCCATCCTTCCTGCATCAGCGTCCAGCGCGTAATGCGCGGGTAAAACACCGCGTCCAGATAAACATCAATCAAGTTGTAAAGGTCTTTCACATTCTGGCTGGCCACCGGGTAAATCGTGCGATCCGGATAGGTCATCGCATTCAGGAAGGTGTTCAGTGATCCCTTGGCCAGCTCGATGAACGGCTCTTTGACCGGATATTTGCGCGACCCGCACAGCACGCTGTGCTCCAGAATGTGCGGCAGGCCGGTAGAGTCGCTGGGGGGCGTGACGAAGGCGATGCCGAAGACTTTGTTCTCGTCGTCGTTGATGAGCGAGAGCAACTGCGCGCCGGTCTTCACATGGCGGTAGAGGATAGCCTTGCTGTTGATCTCAGGGACAAGCGTTTCGCGAAGCTGCTCGAAACCGTGGATGACGTTCATTGGTTAAGAGAATACTCTCGAATGTTTAAGGATGATGAGAGGATTTGGCCCGTTTGGACCTCGTGCGGTGCATCTGCGCGAACGCCCCTCGTGTGGGTGCATTCACATCACAGGCTGCTCGCTCGCTGCGCCAGCGTGTCATGCTTAGCACAGCGAAGCATCTGCTGGGGCAGCCTTGGTGACCTGCCAACGATTCATTCTTCGCTATCATGAATAGGCGCATTGACAATGAATGCGCGCGAAGTTATCGCGCCTTGTGAAGGTGCAATCTGTCTGCCCAGGCGGCCTAATCCGAACTCGCGCTAAAAGCAGGTGAAGGGGGCTTCGCCTACCAGGGTTCCGTCCCTGGCCATGAATAACTTGCGGCATTGTCAGCCAGGCTTAGAATCCCTCACATGAGCACCCTGGACCCAAAGCGAACCGTTGAGGAACTCAAGGAACTGCGTAGCCTAACCAGCGATCCGAACACCGGTGGCGCGATGCGCGTAGCATGGACCGACATGTGGCTTCAAGCGCGCGCCTGGCTGCGCGAGAAAGCATCTGGCCTGCCCCTCGAAATCCACAACGACGAAGCCGGCAACACCTGGTATACCCTGCCCGGCAAAAGCAAGCGCGCCCTGCTGATCGGCGGGCACATGGATTCTGTGCCAAACGGCGGCTGGCTGGATGGCTGCTTGAACGTGCTGGCCGGCCTGGAGGTGCTGCGTCGCATCAACGATCAATACCACGGCCAACCACCGGTGACCGTGCGCCTGGTGGACTGGGCTGACGAGGAAGGCGCGCGCTTTGGGCGCAGTTTGCTGGGCAGCAGCGCCTGCAGCGGCAACCTGAACCCAAACCAAGAGCGAAACCGCACAGATAAAGACGGCATCCGGCTGGAAGATGCGCTGCGCCGATGTGGCGTGGAGATTGACCAGATGACCAAGAGCCGCAAGGAGCTGAAGAACGCCGCGGCATACCTGGAACTGCACATCGAGCAAGGGCCAGTGCTGGAGAGCATGAAGCTGCCGCTCGGCGCAGTGCTGGGCACGTTCGGCGTGGAGCGACATGCCATTAAGTTCATCGGACAGGCCGCTCATAGTGGGAGCACGCCCATGGATAAGCGGCGCGACGCGCTGGCTGCCGCGGCAAAGTTGGCCCTGGAAATCCGCCCAATCGCCAATAAGCACGGCGGCGTATGCACGGTGGGCAGTTGTATCACCAAGCCCGGTATCGTCACCGCGGTCGTCGGCGAGTGCGACATCACCCTCGACCAGCGCCACCTGAGCGCCAGCAAGCTGGCCCGCATGTATTCAGAGGCAGTGAAGGCCAGCAAGCGCTTCGCCAAAGAGGAGAAGTGCGACGTGCAGTGGAGCCGAATCTGGCAGATCGAGCCGATCCTGTTCGACAAACAGTTGGTGAAGATGTGCTACGAGAGCTGCGTAGAAGTGGCCGGCAAGGCCCATAAGCTGCCGAGCGGCCCACTGCACGACGCAGCGGAGGTGGCCCGCGCCGGCGTGCCCACAGTGATGATGTTTGTGCAAAGCCTACGCGGCATTTCGCATAATCCAATTGAGGACACCAAGATCGAACACATCGAGATGAGCGTGCGCGCCCTGGACCGCCTGGCCGACAAGGCGATGGACTGGATTCAGCGTTAACCCTTGTGCGTTTAAGGGTAGAGCCGGTTGAGCAGGCGGGGGAAGGGCGACGCCTCACGCACGTGCTCGATGCCGCAGATCCACGCCACGGTGCGCTCGACGCCCAACCCGAAGCCGCTATGCGGCACGCTGCCGTACTTGCGCAGCTCTATATACCAGCGATAGGCGGATGCCGGCAGGCCGTGGTCGCGGATGCGCGCTTCTAGCAACGCCATATCGCTGATCCGCTCGCTGCCGCCGATGATCTCACCATAGCCTTCCGGGGCAAGCAGGTCGGCGCTCTTGCATATCTCTGGGCGGTCGGGGTAAGGCTCCATGTAAAAGGCTTTGATCGCTGACGGGAAGCCGATGATGAAAACGGGCCGGTCGTAGAGCTGGGTAAGCGCCGTTTCGTGTGGGCTGCCAAAATCCATCCCCCAGCTTATCTGGAGCAGGTCAGGGTCCTCGATGCCCTGCAGCGGCGCGCCGTCAAAGGCCATCACCTCCTCGCCGGCTTTCAGGCGCGCCTGCAAAGACTGGAGTTGGGCGATGGCCTCATCGTAAGTCACGCGCGGGAAGGGCGGCACGACATTTTGTAGCCGGCTCACGTCGCGCCCCAATAGCTTCAGCTCGTCCGCGTTCTCGCGCAGACAGGTCTGCACGATGTAACTGACAAACTGTTCCTCGATCTCCAGCAGTTGATCGAGGTCACAAAAGGCGATCTCCGGCTCCACCATCCAGAACTCGGTTAGGTGGCGGCGCGTCTTGCTCTTCTCTGCGCGAAAGGTAGGGCCAAAGCAATATACTCGGTTGAAGGCGAAGATGTTGGCTTCGTTGTAGAGCTGACCGGTCTGGGCCAGATAAGCCCTCTCGCCAAAGTAGTCCACCTCAAAGAGCGTCGTCGTACCCTCGGCAGCACTGGGGGTGAGGATGGGCGTGGTGACCTCGATAAAGCCGTGACTATCCAGCCAGGCGCGTATGGCGCGCATCACCGTGGCGCGCACGCGGAGGATTGCCCATTGTCGCGATGAGCGAATCCACAGGTGGCGATGGTCCATAAGGAACTCGACGCCGTGCTCCTTTGGACCAATTGGGTAATCCTCAGCCCGTTGCACAACTTGTAGCGCCTGTACGTCCAGCTCATAGCCGCCGGGCACACCGGGCGCGCGTGCGTCGGCCCGCACCTCGCCGGTCACGATAAAGCTGCTCTCCAGCGGCAGCTTGTCTGCGATGGCAAACAGCTCGTCGCCCACCGTGGATCGAAACACCACACACTGACAGATGCCGGTGCCATCGCGCATCTGCAAGAAGACCAGTTTGCCCTTGGCAGTTCGGTTGTAAAGCCATCCGCGCAGGGTAACAATCTGCCCGACGTGCTGCGGCAAGTCCCTAATGAAGACATTCTTCGCGGTGGGCGTGTGCATGGCGCGGATTGTATCGCTTGTAAGCGAATGGGGCATTCATGATCTCTGGACGAGGGGCAGCGCCGCGGGCAGACGTTGCCTTCGACCAGCTTTATTCAGATTACGCGCACCACGCTGCCGCGAGGCGTCTTGAGCACTTCTATGCGATTTGGGAAGGCGTCTCTCAGCTCATCAATGTGGGTGATGACGAAGATGCGCTCAAAGTCGTCTTGAATGCTTCTAATCGCCTCAATCAGGCGCTCGCGGCCCTGAGCGTCCTGCGTGCCGAACCCCTCGTCTATGAACAGCGCCTGCAGGCGCGCGTTGGCCCGGTGTGCCAGCAGCCGGCTGAGGGCGATGCGGATGGCGAAGTTCACCCGAAAGGCCTCTCCCCCGCTGAAGAGTTCATAGGGCCGCTCGCCCAGCTCATCGCTGATGCGTATCTCCAGCGTCTCACTCGTCTCGCCCTTTTGGGTCAGGCGTTGCGTCTCAAAGCGCACGTTCATACGGCCGTTCGTCATGCGGGCCAGCAGGGCGTTGGCTGCGGCCTCCAGCTCCGGTAGGACACTCTCGATAATCATAGCCGGCACGCCATTCTTGCTGAACGCCGTGCGCAGCTCTTCAAAGAGCGCTTGGCGCTCTTTTGTAGCTGCAAGATCCGCTTCCAGTTGGGTGCGCGTGTGTTGCAAGGCCAGGACCGCTTGCACGCGCTGGTTGGCCTCGCCGACCCTGCGCTGGGCGCGAAAGTGCGCTTCGCGAGCCTGGGCCAGCGCTTGGGCTATTGCCGGCTCTCGACGCAACTCCTGCTCGCATGTTGCAAGCTGAGCGCGCAAGTCTTCTATGGCCTTGGCCTCCTCATCTATGCGTTGTGCGAGGGCGGCGATTTGGCCATCTAGCGCCTGAATGGCAAGTTGCTCGCTCTCGATGGCGAAAGTGGCGCGTTCGAGCTGCGCCTTGCGCGCCGCGAATGGCAACAAGCGCGTTTGGATGTCCTCGCGCAATCGGCGATGGGCCTCTGCATCATAGCCAAGCGCGGCCAACTCCGCCGTCACTTCGGCGAGGATGGCCCGCGCTTCGTGCGCGTAGTCCTGGCTTTCCAGGCGCACGCACAGGGTCTCGACCAGCGCGCGTGCTTCGGGCAGTTGTGCGGAGGCCTCCTGTGCGCGCGCGATGCGCTCGCTCAGCGCGGTGTGCTCGCGCTGCATGGCCGGCAATTGGCGCAGCGATTGATTGATCGCAGCGATGCGGGCTTCAGTCTGTTCGCGCTGTTCGCCAAGCTGTTTGGCCTTTACCTCGTTGGCGCGGTAAGCGTTGCCGCGCTCGCTGCCCTGGGCATGCCATTCGGCCAATAAGCGGGCACGGTCAGTCTCTGAGAGTTCCCGCCCGCAGGTTGGACAAACGGCGCCGATCTTGCTGAGCGCTTCGATGCGCGCCTTTAGATCCAACATCTCGCGATGCAGCGTCTCGTTGTGTGCGCGTAGGGCAGCTTGCTGCTCGCGCAGGTTGCTCACGGTCTGCTGGAGCATGTCTCGCTCAGCCTGCGCTTGCTCAAGTTGGGCGATCTGAGCAGCGATCTCCTGTAACTTGGGGAGCAACCCTTGATCGGCCGCCAAGCGCTCTAAGTCATCCACGCGCTGGCGCGCAACCTCCAGTTCGCTCTGTATGGCGCGCCGCGCGTCGGCGATAGCGGCCTCGGCCTTGTATTTGCGCTCGTTCAGCGCCGTCAGGCTCGCCAGCTTATCGTTTAAGGATTCGTTGAGCTGGCGCGCCTCTTCCAGCTCGGCGTAGCCTCGCTCGATTTCTTCGCGCTGCTGTAAAGCTTGCTGGTACTGGTTCAGCGCTGTTTGATGTTGTTTGCGCTTGGTGTT
>DAOTYZ010000308.1:0-2811 GCA_034434555.1 Candidatus Roseilinea sp. | reverse complement strand
CGCATCCAGCGCGGCAACCACCGCCGGTGCGGTCGGGTCGCTGCGCTCCGGGCTGCCCATGCTCAAGCTCAGGTCGGCTGGGCCGACATACACGCCACTTAAGCCAGGCACGCTGACGATGGCCTCGACGTTGGCCAATGCCTCGGCGGTCTCGACCATGGCGAAGGTCAGCACGTTTGGCGCGATTGAGGACTCGTAGTCGCTCTCGAAGGCCGCGCGAGCGCGCGTCGGGCCATAGCTGCGGTAGCCGCGCGGCGCGTAATAGCACGCGCCGACAAACCGCTCGCATTCCGCGCGCGTGTTCACCATCGGGCAGATGATGCCGAGCGCGCCGGCGTCGAGCATTTTCATGATGATGCCCGGCTCATTCCACGGCACGCGTGCCAGCGGCAGCGCGCCGGCAGCACCGATGGCCTGGAGCATGGGCACAGCATGCCCGTAATCCAATAGGCCATGCTGGAGGTCGAGCGTCACGCTATCCCAGCCGGCGCGCGCCATCAGCTCGGCGCTCCAGCTATTGGGGATGGCGCACCAACCATTGGCGACATACCCGCCGGCTGACCACAGCGCGCGCAAACGCGCCACAGAAGTAGACATGCACCATAGTGTAGCGTGACAAGCACAAGAAGGTGATGCAAGAAACGCGCACCGCAGAGACGCCGAGGACGCAGAGGTTATTTCCCTGCGCCTCGGCGGTTTTGAGCCAAGGCACCCCAAAGTTGAGCGCTCCCCGGTTTTCAAGGCCCTATCGCGCTTGGTAAAATGCAATTACTCACTTTGTGAGTATATCGAATGCGATCCGGTGTGCACGCGCGCTCCATCCAGCGCTCGCCGTTCGGCGAGCCGATCGTGCTCGGCCTGCTGAGCGAGGCGCCGCTCCACGGCTACGCCCTCTTCACCCGCATCCGCGACGAGCTGGCCGGCGTGTGGCGCATCAAGATGAACCGCCTGTATGCCCTGCTGGACGAGATGGAACGTCGCGGTTTCATCCAGAGCCATTGCGAACAGGTCGGCAACCGACCGCTGCGCCATGTCTATCGCCTCACGCCCAAAGGCCGGCGACTGTTCCAAGCTTGGATGCGCACGCCCAGCCCAGCCATGCGCGACATGCGACTTGAGTTCCCGCCCAAGCTGTACTTCGCCCTGCGCCGCGGCCAGCAGGTCGTCGCTGACCTGATCGCGCGTCAACAGGCCGCTTGCCGCGCCGAGCTGGAGCGCCTCACCAACCAGCGGACAGCAGCGCGCCCAAATAGCTATCGCTGGCTGATCTGCGACTTTCGCGTGCGCCAAGTGCAAGCAGCCCTGGAATGGCTGGAGCGCTGCCGCGAGCAACCCTCGATCGCGCTGGAATCCCTGACCGGAGAAGAAAGAAGATGAAGAATCTGACTTTTGCTCTGCTTACCGCGTTTAGTCTCACCATGGCTGCTTGCACTGCGCCGCTTCCCGCTCCCCCGCCGACGCGGGCAGATACCGCGCCCGTTGCGGTGGCCAGCCCCACCCCACAAGCCGGCGTGACGGTCGTGGACGCGCTGGGGCGCGAGGTGACCCTGCCTGCCCTGCCACAGCGCATCGTGCTCACAGGCCGTGCGCTCTTTATGATCGCTGACGCCATCTACACCTTCCCAGAGGCCGGCCAGCGCATCGTCGGCATGGGCCAAACTGCCCAAGGCAGCGGCAACTTCGTCAAGCTGATTGACCCAAACTACGCCGCCAAAGCGGTGTTAGAACGCGATGCCGGCGCCGAACAGGTGGCCGCCCTCCAGCCCGACCTGGTCATCCTCAAGAGTACTGCCGCCGAGATCACCGGCAAGCCCATCGAAGCGTTGGGTATTCCGGTCCTCTACGTGGACTTCGAAACGCCGGAGCAGTACTTCCGCGACCTGGCCACCCTCGGCCAAGTATTCGGTAACCCAGCGCGCGCCCAGGCGGTGGCCGACTTTTATCGGCGCAAGATCGCGCAGATCGAGCAGGCCGTGGCAGGTGCGCCGCGCCCGCGCGCCCTTCTGCTCTACTACAACGACCGCGACGGCAGCGTCGCGTTCAACGTCCCCCCGCTCAACTGGATTCAGACCACGATGGTGCAGATCGCTGGCGGCCAGCCGGTGTGGTCCGACGCCAAGCTCGGCAAAGGGTGGACGCAAGTTACGCTGGAGCAGATCGCAGCCTGGGATGCTGACTTCATTTTCGTGGTGTCTTACTTCAAGAACCCGTCCGAGGTCGTCGGCGCGCTGAAGGCAGACCCTAACTGGCAGGCGTTGCGCGCAACGCGCGAGGGCCGGCTGTTTGCCTTCCCCGCTGACCTCTATAGCTGGGACCAGCCGGATACGCGCTGGATCCTGGGGCTGACCTGGCTAGCGGGTCGGCTGCACCCAGAGCGCTTCCCAGGGCTGGACATGGAGGCGGAGGCAAAGGCGTTTTACCGCGAGCTTTACGGCCTGGACGAGGCCTTCTTCATGGCCCAAATCCGGCCCACCTTCCAAGGTGACCTGCCTTGAGCGACGCTGTGCTGCGGGCTGCGCTGGCGCAGGACGCGCGACGGGCGCGCCTGCTCTGGGCGCTCCTCGCCGGCCTGATCGCCCTCTTCGCCGTTTCGATCCTGGTCGGCCGTTATCCCCAACCCGGCGTGTTGCCCTGGTGGCGGCTGGCCGAGGATGATTTGGCCCTCCGGCTGGTATTCAACCTGCGCATCCCACGTCTGTTGGCCGCGCTGCTCCTAGGTATGACGCTCTCGGCAGCGGGCTTGGTCCTCCAGTCGCTGTTCGGCAACCCGCTGGTCGAACCCGGCTTCCTGGGCGTTTCGCAAGGGGCAGC
>DAOTYZ010000307.1:0-4210 GCA_034434555.1 Candidatus Roseilinea sp. | reverse complement strand
CGCTCGTCGGCGATTACAGGCGCGTTGACGTAGTTCACCTTCTCCCCGCCCAGGATCGGTTCGAGCAGGCCGCGCAAGAGGGCCACTGTGAGCGGCTTGACGTGCGGCGCGACGTCGGCGCCGCGGTATTCCACCTCCACGCGCGTCAAGCGGCCTTCCATCAAGCAAGCCTGCAGCCGGCCCAGCTTCTCAGACAGGACGAGATACGGCCGGATGATCGGCCAGGCCGAGGGGTCGATCGGTGGGAAATTCACCGCGTTGCGCACGTCGCGCTCATGCAAAGCGTCCAACACCTGCTCGGCGATCTGAATCGAGACGTCGCGTTGGGCTTCGGCAGTGCTGGCGCCCAAATGCGGCGTGACGACGACGTTGGGCAGCTTGAGCAAGGGCAGATCGGGCGGCGGCGGTTCTTCTTCAAAGACATCGAGGGCGGCGCCGGCCAGCTTGCCGCTTGCCAGCGCCTCGTAGAGGGCCTGAATATCCACCAGGGCGCCGCGCGCCACGTTGATCACGCGCGCACCCGGCTTCATCTTGGCGATAGCCGCGGCATCCAAGAGGCCGCGCGTCCCCGGCGTGAGCGAGGAGTGAAGCGTGACGAAGTCGCTCTGGGCGAGGAGTTCATCGAGCGAGACCAGCAGCACTTTATTGGTGCGGGCAGTTTCTTCGCTCACGTAAGGGTCGTAGGCGAGCACCTCCATGCCGAAGCCTTGGGCGCGGCGGGCCACCTGTGTGCCGATGCGGCCCAGGCCGATGATGCCCAGCGTCTTGCCGTATAACTGGATGCCCATGAACTTGCTGCGCGTCCATTCGCCGCGGCGCAACGAGGCATCGGCCTGCGGGATGTTGCGGGCCAGCGCCAACATCATCGCCATGGTGTGCTCGCAGGTGGCGGTGGTGTTGGCCTGGGGGGTGTTCATCACGATGATGCCGCGGTGGGTGGCGGCATCCACGTCAATTGTGTCCACGCCGATGCCGGCGCGGCCGATCACGCGCAACTTCTCGGCGCGCGCGATCACCTCGGCGTCCACTTTGGTATCGCTGCGCACGATGAGGGCATGGTAGGCAGCGATGCGCTCCAGCAGCTCGGCGCGGGGCATCTTCTTCACCACGTCCACGTGCACGTTGGGGTCGCGACGCAGCACCTCTAGACCGGCCTCGGATAGGTCGTCCGGGATCAAGATGTTGAACATGGCGCGCGGATTATAGGGCTTACGGCCCGCGGGTACACTCTCGCCTACCATGAATCGCCTGCGCGCCTACGCCACCGAGGGGATCGTCCTGCGCCGCGACGACTACGGCGAGGCCGACCGGCTGGTGACGCTATTGACACCAGAGCATGGCAAGTTGCGCGCGCTGGCCAAGGGCGCGCGCCGGCTGACCTCGCGCAAGGCAGGGCACATCGAGCTGTTCGCCCGCGCCCGCCTGTTGCTGGCGCGCGGACGGACGTTCGACCTGATCACGCAGGCTGAGCTGGTCGAGCCGCACCGCGCCCTGCGCGAGGACGTGCTGCGCAACGCGATGGCGCACTACTTGTGCGACCTGGCCGATTGGTTCGCGCCGCAGGGCAGCGAGGCCGCCGACCTCTACGCGCTGCTGGTCGAGGGGTTGGCCCTGCTGTGCCGGGCGACCGATCCGCGCCTGGCCGCACGCGCCTTCGAGCTGCGCCTGCTGACGCTGGAAGGCTACCGGCCAGAGCTGCTGCGCTGCGCGCGCACCAGCGCGCCGATTGACATCGCCGGGGAGGCGAAGGTCGCCTTCTCGCCGGCTGAGGGCGGCGTGCTCTGCGCGGAGGCCGCTGCGCAGGCGCGCGACGTGATCTGGCTGCGCCGGCAGGAGCTGGCCCTGATGCGGCTGCTCCAAAGCCAGACTTTTGAGGCGCTGACCGAGCTGAGCGTGTCGCCTGACCTACATACAGGTGTCGAACGCGCCTTGCAAGCCTATTTGAGCGCGATCCTCGAGCGCCGACCGCGCACCGCCGCCCTAGTCAGGCAGGTGGCGCGTGGCCTGCGCTAGAATATGAGCAAGGCCCGCGTAGTTCAATCGGATAGAACAGCGCCGTCCTAAGGCGCGTGTTGTGGGTTCGAGTCCTGCCGCGGGCGACTGCCGATGGGCAAAGGCGTTACCTTTGCCCCCTAAATGCATCCCCACTTGCCAAGCCCGCCGGCGTGCTTAGAATCTCTTTGCTATCGCACGCAAGGAGAGGACAACGCATGGCTGACCAAGCAGTGGGCATCATCAGCGCGCAGGAAGAGGTCTATCCCCCGCCTCCCGACGTGGTCGCCCGCGCGCGGATTAAGGATCGCGAAGCGCTGAGCCAATTCGCCGCCGATCACCCAGAGCAGTTCTGGGCCGAGCGGGCCGAGGAACTGGAATGGTACCGCAAGTGGGACAAGGTCCTGGACGATTCCAACAAGCCCTTCTTCAAGTGGTTCGTCGGCGGGCGCTTCAACATCGTCCATAACGCGCTCGACCGCCACATGAGCACCTGGCGCAAGAACAAAGTCGCCTACATCTGGCAGGGCGAGGACTACAGCGAGCGGGCGATCTCGTACGCCGAGCTGAACCGCGAGGTGTGCAAGTTCGCCAACGTGCTCAAGTCGTTGGGCGTCCAAAAGGGCGATCGCGTCACGATCTACATGGGGCGGGTGATCGAGCTGCCGGTGGCGATGCTGGCCTGCGCCAAGATCGGCGCCGTGCATTCCGTCGTGTATGGCGGCTTCTCAGTCCAGGCACTGGCCGGCCGCATCCTGGACTCGCAGAGCAAGGTGCTGATCACCTGCGATGGCGCATACGTCAACGGCAAGCTGGTCGAGCTCAAGCAGATCGCGGACGACGCGATCAAGGAAGCGCCGATCGTCGAGAAGGTCGTGGTGTATAGGCGGACCGGCCATCCGGTGGGCTGGGTCGAGGGCCGCGATCACTGGTGGCACGAGCTGATGAAGGATGCCAGCCCAGTCTGCGAGACCGAGGTGACCGACGCAGAGGATCCATTGTTCATTCTCTACACCTCCGGCTCGACCGGCAAGCCCAAGGCGCTCCTGCACACCCACGGCGGCTACGCGGTGTACACCTACACCACCATGCGCTACGTCTTCGATGTCCAGGATGAGGACCGCTGGTGGTGCGCTGCCGATCCGGGCTGGATCACCGGCCACTCTTACATCGTCTATGCACCGCTGATGAACGGCGCCACCAGCATCATGTACGAGGGCGGGCCGGCCCATCCCGCGCCCGACCGCTGGTGGCAGATCGCCGAGCAATATCGGGTGACCATCCTCTACTGCGCGCCCACCGCCATCCGCGGCCTGATGCGCTTTGGCCCGGAATGGCCGCAGAAGCACGACCTCTCCTCGCTGCGGCTGCTGGGCAGCGTGGGCGAGCCGATCAACCCCGAAGCATGGCGCTGGTATCACACTTACATCGGCGGTGGGCGCTGCCCGATTATGGACACCTGGTGGCAGACGGAGACCGGCGGCTTCATGATCACCCCGCTGCCGGTGACCCCGCTCAAGCCCGGTAGCGCCACCAAGCCATTCTTCGGCATCCGCGCCGAGGTGGTGGACGAGGAAGGCAGGCCCGTCCCGCCCAACGAGGAGGGCTATTTGACCATCCTGACCCCCTGGCCGGGCATGGCCCGCACCATCTATGGTGATCCAGACCGCTACGTACAGACTTACTGGGCGCGCTATCCGGGCCGCTACTTTACAGGTGACTCGGCGCGCGTTGACCAGGATGGCTATTTCTGGATTATCGGGCGCGTGGACGATGTATTGAAGGTGAGCGGCTACCGGCTGGGGACGGCGGAGGTGGAGAGCGCGCTGGTGTCGCATCCGGCAGTGGCCGAGGCCGCGGCGATCGGCCTGCCGCACGAGGTGCGCGGGAACGCGATCTATACCTACGTCATCCTGCGCGCCGGCTACGAAGGCTCGTCGGCGCTGGCCGAGGAGCTGCGCCAGCACGTGGCCAAGGTCATGGGCCCGATCGCGCGGCCAGAGAAGGTGGAGTTCGTGTCCAAGCTACCTAAGACCCGCAGCGGCAAGATCATGCGCCGTGTGTTGAAAGCGCGCGCGCTTGGCCTGCCGGAAGGAGATTTGACCACGTTAGAGGAATAAATGCATCCGCCACCTATGCGGACGATCGTTAAAGGCATCGCATTGGCACTCCTAGGCTTCGCCGGCCTTTGCCTTGGCCTTGGTGGTTTGCTGAGCTG
>DAOTYZ010000306.1:0-3733 GCA_034434555.1 Candidatus Roseilinea sp. | reverse complement strand
CTGCACGGGCAGCGTGGTCAGGTGCGTCACAAAGGTCAGCAGAGCACTCTCCGAGACGAACAAGAAGGCCTGCCGCGCGCGGTGGTGGGGGATGTGCGCCGAGGCCCAATCCCGCAGCCGCCCGCTGAGGCGATCGGCATAAAGCGCCAGTCCAAGCGTCGCCGCAAAGCTGAGCTGAAAGCCGGCGTCGAAGAGCATGTGCGGGTCGTAGAGCAATAAGATGAACGCGGCCGCGCACAAGGTGTTCAGTGTGAGTCCCCTGCGCCAGAGCAGCATGCCGATCAACCCAATGCCGGCCATGACCGCCGCGCGCACGACCGAGGCTTCCAGGCCGACGAAGATGGCGTAGAGCGCGATGGCCGGCAAGGCCAGCCAAGCCGCCCGACGCCGGCCCACCAGCCGGATCATCGGCGGCAGCGTCAGCGCGATCAAGATGCTAAAGTTAGACCCCGAGATGGCGACCAGGTGCGACGTGCCGGTGCGCCGAAAGGCTTCCTTCAGGTCATCCGGCATCGCTCGAGCATCGCCGAGCAGGATGCCGCTTAACAGCGCGGCCTCTCGATCCGGCAGGCTATTCCACACCTCCTGGCGAATGACATTTTTGAACTCCAGCAGTCGCGCATATAGCCAGTTCTCCGGCGCCTCGCCGACCTTCAACAACTTGCGTGGTTGTCTAATCCAGGAGAAGACTTGGCGGCGGGCCAGGTATTCGCGGTAGTCGAAGCTGCCCATGCGCGGCGGCGCGTCGAGCAATCCTTCGACATGCACGACGCTGCCATACGGCCAATCCTCATAGTCGTGCCGGACCCTGCTGCGCAGCGCCTCGCTATCGGACCGATACTTTTGCGTTTCAACGCGCACCAGCACCAGGTCCTCCAGCGCCTCGTCGCTCACGCCTGCTGTATGGATGCGCAACGGCTTCAGGCGCAAATTGGTGTGGGTTGGCCGCACATCAGGCTCATCGGCAACGATGCCTTCCAAGCGCACCCACTGGCCGTTGTAGCGGGCGACCGACCGCGCAGCCGGCAAAGGGGCATGAAGGGTGTAGTGCAGCGCACCCAAACAGAGCAACGCCGCGCAGGCCGCCAACCAGGTGCTGGACGTCGCGCTGCGCAGCCAGACCGCGCCAAGCGCGGCCAGGGCTGCAGTGACGAACGCGAGAGCGGGCACCGCCGCCGGCATCGGGAACGCCGACGCCAGCCAGATGCCGGCAGCGAAGGGCAGCGCGATAAGAACGAATGGGTTGCTGCGCGTCAACTTTCCCGTCAAGTTTAGCAACGCACAGGCAAGGCGGGGGACGTTCGCGGCCGACAAAAGCGTTTGCGGCCTACGCTGCCCCCTAGAGATGCCGAAGGCGCAGAGTTTCTTTATCCCCTCTGCGTCCTCTGAGCCTCAGAAGAAGCGCTTGATGATCGCCAGCGCCCCCTGCTTCCAGGGCACGCGGTGGGAGACGCCCGATTGATGGGCGAACTTCTCGTAGTTATCCAGGTACCACTGGAAGTTCCTCAACAGCGCATCCTTGTTGGAATACTTGGGGCGAAACCCCAGGACGCGCTCCGCCTTCTCAATAGAGACGAATGAATCCTTGGCGACCGTCTCGTACACCCACTTGTAGAGTGGCGAGAGGCCCAGCGCCTCCAAGATGCGCAGGCCCAGGATCACCGGCCCGGCGGGAAAGGGCTTGACCTTTTTGCCGTGGCCAGCATAGTCGAGCACGGCTTGAAAGTCCTCCGCCACCGTGCCGAACTCCTTCGCCCCGATGTTAAAGGTGTCGTTCACTCGCTCACGAGGCAGCGTGGCGCACAGGTAAATCGCATCGCACAAGTCCTCCACGTCCAGATATTGGTAACGATTCTTGCCGTTGCCCAGGACCGGGAAGCTGCGCCCATCTCTGGCCCAGTCGTAGAGCAGGGCGAACACCCCCAGGCGCTCTGGGCCGATGAACGACTTGGGGCGAATGATCGGGATGCACATGCCCTTCTGGCGGTATTCCAGGCAGATGCGCTCGGCTTCTATCTTCGCTTCGCCATACGGCCCCACGCCGTGCAACGGGTCATCTTCATAGAGGGGATGATGATCGGGGATGCCATAAACGGCGGTGGACGAGATGTGGATCAATCGCTCGACGCCCGCTTGATACGCCGCTTCGACGACGTTGCGCGTGCCGATGACATCGGTGGTGTAAATGTCTTCTTTGGAATACAGCGGCAGCGCCGCTGCCGTATGCACGACGATGTGCACGCCCGGCATGGCGCGGTCCAAGGCAGCGCGGTCGCGAATATCGGCCTTGATAAAGGTGATGCGGTCGCGCTCCGGATAGTCGAAGTCGGCGATGTCGTAGCAGATAACCTCATGACCTTTGTCCAACAGATAGCGGGTCAGGTTAATCCCTAAAAAGCCAGAACCGCCTGTGATCAGGTATTTCATGTCAGTAGCCTCCAGCTTGCTCCGTCATTTGCTGTGCATACGTATATAGAGGGTTGTCGCCCGGTGCGGGCGGGATATTCGCGCATCACGGCGTCGCGCAACGCATCTACGGCTGTCTGTTCGGCGAGGGCGATCGCACAGCCGCCGAAACCGGCGCCGGTCATGCGCGCGCCATAGACGCCCGACACACCCCGCGCGATCTCCACGACGGCATCCAGCTCTGCGCTGCTCACTTCATAGAGATCGCGCAGGCTATCGTGCGATTCGTTCATCAGCCGGCCGAAGGTCGCCACATCGCCGGCGCGCAGGGCAGCGACCGCGTCCAACACGCGCCGATTCTCGTAGATCACATGCTCGGCGCGCTGAGCCACCAGGGCCGGCAGCGCGGCGCGTCGCTGGGCGAATATCTCAGGCGAGAGATCGCGCAGCGCAGGGACGCCCAACAGGCGCGCCGCGGCCTCGCACTGAGCGCGCCGCTCGTTATAGGCGCTGGCGGCCAGGCTGCGCGGCGCCGCTGTATCCACGACCACCACAGCCATCCCGTCCGGCATCGGCACCGGCGCGTAGTCCAGCGAACGACAATCAATGAACAAGGCGTGACCGGCTTGGCCGAGGGCGGAGACGAACTGGTCCATGATTCCGCAGTTGACGCCGACAAAGGCGTTCTCGGCGCGCTGCGCCAGCTTCGCCGCGCGCACCCGATCCAGCCCGGCCAGCGCCGGCTGACAAGCAGCAAAGGCCATGAACACCGCCATCTCAATTGCCGCCGACGACGACAGCCCGCTCCCGATCGGCACATCACCATACAAGACGCCATCGAAGCCGACGAGGTCGAAACCGGCCTCTCGGAGCACCCAGGCCACGCCGCGCGGATAGTCGCTCCAATCGGCCGGCTTGCTGCGCTGAAGCTGATCGAGCGCGAAATCCGCCTCATCGTCAAAGTTGAGCGCATACAAACGGATGCGACGGTCGTCGCGCGGCGCGCCGACGACGGCCACTTCGCGGTTGATCGCCATGGGGAGGACGAAGCCGTCGTTATAGTCCGTGTGCTCGCCAATCAGGTTCACCCGACCTGGCGCGCGCGAGAGAAAGGCTGGCCGATGGCCAAACCGCTGCTCGAACCGCGAGATAAGCGCTGCGTAGTCCACGGCAAAAATAAGCCGAGCCTCGGACACAGGCTCGGCAGTTCAACTCGGCGCGGGTGCGCTGCGTTTAGGGTACAAACAGCCGGACGTTGTTCAGGATCGCGGCCAGCGAGGCGATGATGATCATCACCCCCACCGCCATGAGGAACACAGCAATGAAC